>JAQBHM010000227.1:0-2968 GCA_032127795.1 Bacteroidales bacterium
TTCTCCCCCTCCCCGTTATACAGAGGCCAGCCTGGTAAAGAAACTGGAAGAACTGGGAATAGGAAGACCCTCTACCTATGCTCCCACAATATCCACAATACAGACACGTGGATATGTGGCACGCGAGGACAGGCCGGGTGAACCAAGAACAATAGCACAGCTGACCCTTGTAAAAGAAAAGATCACACGCACCGAAAAAACGGAGATAGCAGGCAAGGAGAAGTCAAAGCTCTTCCCAAAAGACATAGGAATAATTGTTAATGACTTCCTTATAAACAATTTTCCTGACATTCTTGATTACAACTTCACCGCCGGTGTTGAAAAGGAGTTTGATGAGATAGCCTCAGGTGAAATTGTGTGGGAAAAGATGATCTCAGGATTCTACGGACCATTCCATAAAGCTGTTGAAGCATCACTTGAAATCAGGGAGCGGATGACCGGGGCACGTCAGCTCGGTGATGATCCGGCAACAGGTCTCCCGGTAGTGGTAAAGATGAGCAGATACGGCCCTGTTGTGCAACTCGGCGAAGCCTCCCCGGACAGCAAGCCGCGATTCGCTAACCTGCGCCGTGATCAGCTGATGGAGACAATCACCCTTGATGAAGCTATCACCCTCTTCGACCTGCCCAGAACCGTAGGAGCATTTGAGGAAAGCGAGATGACAGTGGGCGTAGGGAAATTCGGTCCCTATATTAAACATGCCGGCAAATTCTATTCACTGAAAAAGGGTGTTGATGACCCCTATACAATCACTGAAGAAAGATCTATCGAACTGATCACTGAGAAAAGGGAGGGAGAAAAAAAGAAAGTCATCAGTAACTTCGATGATATACAGGTACTGAACGGACGTTACGGTCCGTATATAACCAAAGACAAAAACAATTACAGGATACCCAGGGGGACTGATCCGAATAAACTTACCAGAGATGAGTGCCTTGAAATAATTAAAAAGAACGGCGCCAGGAAAACTGTTAAAGGAACCCGGGCAGTAAAAGGAGCCAAAAAAAAGTGATAGTTCGCAGAGATGATTGACCTGAACCAGTATTTTGATCCCGTTTGTCTCGATAAACCGGAGATTGCCCATATCAATGGTGCAGCAGGGTTTTCACATAATATATATGTGAACACGGGGAATGAGCCCATAGGTGACATTTCAGGTTACACAGCTGCATTTATCGGAGTTCCTGATGACCGGGCATCAATGAACACAGGAGCCGCTCACGCTCCTGATGCAATCAGGAAGTGCCTCTTCACCTTCTCCCGCCTTCAGGGAAAAATGAA
The DNA here is from genome assembly GCA_032127795.1 of Bacteroidales bacterium. GTDB lineage: Bacteria > Bacteroidota > Bacteroidia > Bacteroidales > VadinHA17 > SR-FBR-E99. The sequence goes on from JAQBHM010000227.1 coordinate 1,282, forward strand.
GATCGTTGACCTCGGAAACCTGAGGCCAGGTACAGGTTTCGAAGACACCCTGGCAGGACTGCGTGATGTGCTCTCTCTGCTGATCGATCAGAATATAGTCCCCATAATTCTGGGAGGGACAAGCGCACTGGTACCGGCAGTTGAAAAATGTCTTTCAGCACTGAAACAGCCCTGGTCTCTTGTCTCTGTTGATTCAAGGCTTGACTTCACAGCTGAGAAAAGGGAGGCAGACTCAATAAACTGGATGAATGAGGTGATTTACCGCAGCGGTTCGCGGGTGGCACATCTTGCTGCCATCGGATACCAGACCTACCTCGTAGACCAGCAGGTGGTTAACAGGTTTAACCGCAGGCATTATGACATCAAACGCATCGGAGAGGTACGTGCGGCAATACACGAAACAGAACCCCTTTTCCGTGATGCCCTGGCGGCAGTCTTTGACATAGGATCTGTCAGACACTCGGATGCTCCCGGCACTTTCCTCCCTTCCTCCAACGGATTCTACGGTGAGGAGATATGCCTTTTGGCAAGATATGCGGGCCTCAGTGACAATCTAAAGATATTCGGACTTTTTGAAGTCAATCCCAATTTAGATAACCGCTCACAGACATCACATCTTGCAGCACAGGTGATCTGGTTCTTCCTTGAAGGCTTCTCCCAGAAACAGTTTGAGATACCCTATCTGAGCGACCAGCAGAGCAACAGATTCATACGCTATCACGTGACGCTCAGTGACCTGGAGGGAGAGGCTGTTTTTATTAAAAGCAATATCACTGAAAGGTGGTGGATAGAGATACGTGATCCGTCAGGAGAACCTCATTATCTGGCTTGTTCATTTGAAGATTATATGATGGCAAGCAGGGATCAGGTTCCTGACAGGTGGACAAAGGCATTATTAAGGTACGGACATTGAAAAAAAGCCATTATTTGGTGGCTTGCATATTTTTTATTTATTTTATACGTTAATTTTCTGGGTGTAAAGCACCTTTTGAGAATGAAGAAAGTCAGAACAGTCATCATTGCGATATTTATCTCGGCAGGCATGGTATCCGGACAACAGGACCCTGTTCTTAGCTACTATATGTTTAATACCCAGACCTTCAATCCCGGGTTTTCCGGAATCAGCGGCAAGGTATGCGCCACGGCCCTGACACGCCAGCAATGGTTGGGATTTCCCGGAGCACCCTCAACGATGATCTTTAATATCAACACCCCGTTTTCGCTGTTTGGATTAACAAGCGGTGCCGGACTGCTGGTTGAGGCTGACAAGTATGGTTTCAGCAATGATATCAACATAAATTTGTCTTATTCATACCTTGCCCGTCTGGGTAATGGTACCCTTGGGGCAGGATTCAGTGCAGGAGTTCTGAATAAAACACTTGCTCCGGAGTGGTTTATACCTTCAGGCTCCTCGCATGTGCCACCGGGCGGCGACCCGCTGATACCGGAAAACGACGAGAGCTTCGTGGCGCTCGATCTCTCTGCAGGAATTTACTACGAGGGACTCAATTATTATGCCGGCATTTCCGTCACTCATATTAATCAGCCTAAAATAAAATATGCAGAGACTGCTACTTATGTTAGCAGACAGTACTATCTGACTGCAGGCTATACCTTCCAGCTCCCCAATCCGGCACTTGAACTTACACCATCGGTATTCGTGGTAAATGACGGCGCCGCAACCCAA
>JAQBHM010000228.1:0-4225 GCA_032127795.1 Bacteroidales bacterium
GGTCATCACCAAAGGTCTGCTTCTCCGTTGCAATGCCCCTTTCGGATGCTACTGCCATCCAAACCGTACCCACAGGCTTATCCGGCGTCCCTCCATCAGGTCCTGCTATGCCGGTAACAGCGACAGAATAATCAGTGCCCATAATCTTTCTCACCCCTTCAGCCATAGCTGCAGCTGTCTCCATGCTCACTGCTCCGTGTGCCTCAATAATCTCACCTCTCACACCCAGAATTTCTTCTTTGATCATGTTGTCATAGGCAACCACTGATCCTTTGAACCAGGCTGAACTTCCCGGTACCGAGGTTACCAGTGAAGCTATTTTCCCACCTGTACAGCTTTCTGCTGTAGAAACGGTTAGTCCTCTTATTACTAATAAATTACCAATCTCTTCTTCAAGTGATACTTCATCTTCTCCGTAAATGATGTCAGGAAGTATCCTGTAGAGTTTCTCAACCTGCTGTTCAACCATGTTCCTCATTGTCAGTTCACTGTCACCGGAAGCAGTGAGGCGCAGTTTGATGACTCCCTGTGCCGGCAGATATGCCAGCCTGATCCCTGACGGAAGTTCTCTCTCAAATGGCTCAAGCCTTTCAGCCAGCAGTGCTTCAAACGTGCCAAAGGTCATTATATTTCTGTGAATGATAAAGTGACCCTGGTATCGTTTGGAGATCATTGGCAGTACATGTTCCCTCATGATATATTTCATTTCATAGGGTACACCGGGCATTGATATAAAAAGCCTGTCATTCTTTTCAAAAAGCATCCCCGGAGCGGTTCCTGCCCTGTTCGGAAGTACAGTGCATGAATCCGGTACCAGAGCCTGCCTGCGGTTGTTTTCATTCATCGGGAAATTTCTTCTGCGCAGCCTTTCAGTCACTTCCGTGAGAACCTCCTCGCTGAGAACCATTTTACCGCCGAAATATTCGCACAGCGTCTCTTTGGTAATATCATCGCTGGTAGGGCCAAGACCGCCGGTTATCAGTATTATTCCGGTACGGGACGATGATTCATCCAGTGCACGTATTATCTCTTCCCTGTTGTCAGATATGGAGGTGATGCGGTGGACCCTGATACCTGCCAGGCTCAGTTCCGAACCTATCCAGGCAGAATTGGTATCTACCGTCTGGCCGATGAGGATTTCATCCCCTATTGTAATTATTTCTGCAGTGTTCATATCTTATTGGTCCGATACTGACCGGACCGGACAAAATTATCAATAATTTGTATCCCGAATAATGTTTGTTTCAATGAGTGAAAATGAAAAGTTAACAAAGAGTGTTGAGGAGTTTGTCCGCGGTGCTCTGGCAGGTCATGACAGCGGCCATGGGTGGTCACATATAGAGAGAGTGGTACGTCTTGCACTGCATATACATGACAATGAAAAACGGGGCGACAGGCTGACAATAGAACTTGGAGCTCTCCTCCATGATGTCGGTGACCATAAGTTTGCAACACATGACGGGCCGGCAGAGATACGCGCATTGCTCGGCAGATTGCAGGTAGACAAGAAGGTAATCAGCGAGGTGGTATCAATTAACGAAAGGATCTCATTTTCAAAAGGAGACCACACCTCCACCAAGAGCGACGAACTTAAAATTGTACAGGATGCAGACAGGCTTGACGCCATGGGAGCTATAGGGATTGCACGGGCGTTCAACTACGGTGGATTTAAAGGAAGGGAGATTTATGACCCGCGCCAGGGTTTTGTCAATCCCGCTGGTTTTGAAGCAGGAAGATCAGGGTCCACCGCAACGGTAAATCATTTTTATGAAAAGCTTCTCCTGCTTAAAGATCTTATGAACACTCGCACAGGCATTAGGCTTGCTGAAGAGCGCCACCAGTTTATGGTCAGCTATCTGGAACAGTTTTTCAGGGAATGGGATCCCGGCGACAGGTAAAAAGTCGAAAGTTGAATGTCGAAAGTCTGAGGTCGGATGCCTGAAGCCTGGAGTAACTGATGCTTCAATTACCTTTTATCAAATCCTTCCCGCGGCTTGTCCAGCTTGTGGGTGACAGTGAGTGTTCCATATAATAGCGGTTCTCATCGTCGGGATTAAGGCTTTCAACATACCACGGAATATGTCTGGCCATAAAAGGATAAGCTGTTCGGTACATCTCTGCATTGAAATTGGCAGGTTTCCGCCCCCCACGGGGTCTGTAAAGAGCAAAGGTAGTGTCAATAGGTGCCAGGTAAAGCAAATTATCACGCTTCATTTCAAAGAACTGCTTCTCCCAGCTAATTACCTGTTCCTTCATCGCATATGAATCAGGCAAATCATCTATTTTAAGCGAAAAACCGCACTTTCTCGCCAGCCTGTGCTTCTTCAGGACATTTAGAAAAACAAGCATAAAGTCATCAGGACATTCCTTCAACGGAACAACATCAGAATCTGTGTAGGCAAAGTATTCACCGTAGAATTGCTTATAGATGCCTGAGAGCCAGAATGCATTACTGCCGATATTTTTTCCGAGCCTGAAAACAGTGTATGGGCAAGAATTATAAAATTCAAGAAGAGGAGGATAGGTAGAGAGATTGTCTATTATGAAAATGTTGTGGTAGCCTCTCTCCTCCAGGGCAGAGATAAGCAGCTTCATTGATTCAAGCCGGTTGAAATTGTTGATAATGATTGGGATCTGCTTATAGTCACTGTTCTTTGGCGGAAAGATTATCTCCTCAAAAAGCAGAATCAAAGATCCTGCACGATAATACAGCTTCTTGAATGAGTTTCCGGAGAGGAGATTGTATCTCATATCGGGAGTTGGTATGACATGGCAAGATACATCTATAGATTTCAGCTGTGAAAGTAATAATCTCATTTGATTTTGGCAAGAGGGACTCAGGCTGTCGAACCTCCTGGATGATAATATTTCAATATACTCTTATTCCGATCGTTATAAGCGGGATAAAATGATAGGGCAAATTCCCTTTAATATTGTATTTTAGCGGAACAAATCTTAAAAACTGACGGATATGTTTATCGGATTTCTTATTCTCCTGGTTGTCCTGATCTTCTTTTTGATCGGACTGTACAACAGGCTGGTAAAGCTAAGGAACAATCGTGAAAACGCTTTTGCTGACATCGATGTCCAGCTTAAGCAGCGTCTTGATCTGGTACCGCAACTTGTTGAAGCGGTTAAAGGATATATGAAGCATGAGAGCACCGTGCTTACTGACATTACGAATGCCCGGGCAATGGCAATGCAGGCTACCGGCATAAGCGAGAAGATTTCGGCGGATGCAAGCCTGACATCAGCACTTCAGGGACTGAGGGTTGCTGTGGAGGCATACCCTGACCTAAAGGCGAGCCAGAATTTCATCCAGTTGCAGGAAGAGATATCAGATATTGAAAATAAGCTTGCTGCTGCACGCAGATTTTTCAACTCTGCAACAAAAGAGCTGAACAACGCTGTTGAAACTTTCCCTTCAAATATGATTGCGGGAATGTTCGGGTTCAAGCGTGAGACAATGTATGAGCTTGGTGCCGACAACAGAACAAAGGCCGAGGAGACACCCAAGTTAAACTTCTAGCATCAGATGAAGTATACGGGGCTCAATACGCAGATTTGGTCCAATAACTTCAAATCAGTTGTATTACTGATCCTTTTTCCGGTAGTAATTTTTATACTGGTGTGGCTTTTCATTTTCCTTATTCCCCAGGAGCAGGAATACAGGTTCGCATATTCAAACCAGACATTCATCAGGATTATACCATGGGTTTCACTGGCAGTACTCCTCTGGTTCACCATAGCATTCTTCTCTCATTCCAAAATGATTGAGAAAGCAACAGGTTCATCACCTCTGAGCCGTAAGGAGAACAAAAGGATTTACAATCTTGTGGAGAACCTCTGCATTGCAAGCGGGATGCAGATGCCTAAAATAAATGTAATAGATGATGACTCAATGAATGCCTTTGCCAGTGGCATCAGCAACGCTACCTTTACAGTTTCTCTCTCAAGGGGCATAATAGAAAAGCTTGATGATGAGGAGCTTGAAGCGGTCATTGCCCATGAGCTTACCCACATCAGGAACCGCGATGTCCGGCTTTTGATCGTTTCAATAATTTTTGTAGGTATTTTTGCTTTTATCACAGAGGCATTGTTGCGTTCAATGAGGTTCAGCGGAGGCCGCGGAAAAAGGGATGGTCGCATGGTGCTGATCGCCCTGCTCCTTGCCGGCCTGGGCTACCTGCTCTCAACAATCTTCAGGTTTGCCATCTCAAGGCAG
>JAQBHM010000229.1:0-3673 GCA_032127795.1 Bacteroidales bacterium
GGGGTAGAGTATCACCGCAGACTCATACAGAGGCTTCAGCAGCAATGATACGGCGGCTGATATCACTGCAACAGCAATGCCGGTTATCAGCAGGGCCCTGAAATGACTGATGATGAAATTCACCAGGTCAACAGAATCGGGCCTGAATTCCGCGCGGACTTTGTTTTTCATCTTCCTCTTTTTACACTTTTAATACCCTTATCAGGTAGTAGCTTTTCTTGCCTTTCTGCAACAGCAGGTATTTGCCGTTAAGGAGCATCTGCTCCTGTACCATCATCTCGGGGTTGTCAATCTTCTCCTTGTTCAGGCTTACGCCGCCACCCGTCACCAGTCGTTTGAACTCGCCCTTTGACTCTGCCACCCCGGTATTGACGGCGCACAGGTCTGACAGTGTTACACCCCCGGAAAGTAGTGAGGCCGGCACGTCGAAAAGGGGTACGCCCTCAAAGACGGAGAGGAACGTGCTTTCATCCATACTGCGCAGCTGCTCGGTGGTACCCTTGCCGAAAAGTATCTGGGAAGCTCCAACGGCAACATCATAATCAGCCTGCGAATGCACCATGACGGTAACTTCTGAAGCCAGCTTCTTCTGCAGGATGCGAAGGTGCGGCTCCGTCTGGTGAGCAGTGACAAGCTCCTCTATCTCCTGCCGTGAAAGCATTGTAAATATCTTAATGAATTTCTCCGCATCGGCATCTGCCACGTTCAGCCAGAACTGGTAGAACTGATAAGGTGTGGTTCTGGCAGGGTCGAGCCAGATGTTTCCTGACTCCGTCTTCCCAAACTTGTTGCCGTCACTCTTGGTTATCAGCGGACAGGTCATCGCAAATGCCTCGCCACCGGTTTTGCGTCGTATAAGCTCTGTCCCGGTGACAATATTGCCCCACTGGTCTGACCCTCCCATCTGTAACTTACAGCCATAATTATTGTACAGGAACAGATAATCAGTGCCCTGGACAAGCTGATATGAGAACTCTGTGAATGACATGCCCTGGCCGCCGTCAGCATCAAGCCTTTTCTTTACCGAATCTTTGGCCAGCATGTAATTAACGGTGATATGTTTGCCTATGTCGCGGATGAAGCCAAGAAAGGAGTATTCCTTCATCCAGTCATAGTTGTTGACCATTACTGCCCTGTTGGGAGCCACTGATTTGAAGTCAAGGAATTTCTCAAACTGTTTCCTCATCCCTTCCTGGTTCTTACGGAGAGTCTCTTCACTCAGGAGGTTGCGCTCCTCGGATTTGCCTGAAGGATCACCTATCATCCCGGTGGCTCCGCCCATCAGCGCTATCGGCGTGTGCCCGGCGCTCTGCAGGTGACGGAGCATCATCACTCCCACCAGGTGACCTATATGAAGTGAATCGGCAGTAGGATCGAACCCTACATAAGCCGAAGTCTTTTCCTTCAGTAAAAATTCCTCTGTGCCTGGCATGATGTCGTGTATCATGCCTCTCCATCTGAGCTCCTCAACAAAATTCATCGTTAACATGTTATTTTCGAAACCGCAAAGATATCAAAACGGCTCATAGTGCCACATCCTGCGGTTTCTTTTTATGACGGTTGAAACTGTCAAGCAGGTCCCCGCCCTCCACAATGGGGAATATGGAGGGCACGATATCTGCTATCGGGTTATACAGATATGATTTCGAAATACGGTCAGAGGGCAGGAATGCTCTTTTCTGGTGCAGGGTATTCAGAAAGACGAATACTACACTGAGTATCAGGGCAGACTTTATGATGCCGAAGATGGCGCCCAGCATTCTTACCACAAAGCCGAGTGCTATAGCCTTCATGAAGGTGTCTATCACTTTGCCAAGCAGGTTAATGGATACGACAATCACGATGAAAGTAATGCCAAAGGCGTTGATCCCCAGCCATGATGTCTGCATATCAAACCATCCCGACAGTTTTGCGGCGGTCCACCCTGAGAAGTGAATGGCACCCCAGATGCCCAGAATCAGTGCAGCCAGCTCGGCCACCTCTATTATGAGCCCATCCATGAATCCCTTTATCAAGCCGAAGCCAAGCAGTGAAATGATGACAAAGTCTATCCAGTTCATAGGTAATTGTATTTGAAGGTTTGAAGGTACGAATAATGAAGTCAACAGGCAACAGGGAGCCGACCATTAAAATTTCTCCCGGCGCTGGCCTCCGATAAAGGGGGCCATGACTCCCTTCCCGGGGCCCTGGCATTTACCGTGACACTATCAGCTTTTTCTGATCCGTCATGATGCTGCCCCTGACAGAAAGGATATAGATACCAGGTTTTGCCTGCAGGATCGCCGGCAGCCGTATCTCCACTGCCCTTTCATGCGGAATGCGAACCTGTCCGGAACAGATCATCTGCCCCGACATACCTGTAACTGAATATAATACATCCTCTTCAGGCCAGTCGTTGCTGAATGAAATTTTTACCGTTTCTCCGATAACAGGATTGGGATAGGCTGAAAATGTTTCTCCGGCAGTATTATCTTCTATTCCTGTCTGCAAAGTGCCGAACACCTCGAATTCATATATTGAATTGCCGTACTGGGTTGTTCTTGCCGAGGAATACATCCGTATATACCTTGCAGCGGCGGCAAACACAAAACTGTCAGTTCCCCCGTCACCCGAGGAGGTTGAATATACTGTAGTCCATGAGGTTCCTGTTAATGATACCTGGATATTAAAAGTCTTTGCGGCGGCCGCCTCCCAGAATATCCTTGCGCCTGCAAGGTTATAGACTGACTGCAGGTCTATACTTATCCACTGAGGGTCAGAGAAGGCAGATGACCAGCGGGATGATAAGCTGCCGTCATTAACCGCCGAGGCGGGTGTTGAGGCGCTCTCAATGGATGATGCCGTCACTGGTTTGTTGAGAGCTATGTTTGGATCACCTAATTTCAGGGTTACTTCATCATAATCAGTCTTCCCGGCTGCTGTGGCGGTGATTCTGAAGCTGTATGTTCCCGGAACAAGATCCGAGACTGTGGGTCTGACCGTGGTACTGTTGCTGAATACTGCTGTATTCGGTCCGCTGACCTGGCTCCATGTGACAGAAGGGATATCACCGTTGGCATCATAGACTGATCCGTTGAGGATTGCACTCGTCGCCGGCTGATTTATAAATATGTCCATACCTGCCATTGCCACAGGGGGAAGATCAGCGGTCAGTCCCGGAAATGCCATCGCAGCATATAATTGCCCCAGCTTCGACAGTGTGCCGTTAGCTCCCAGAAGGCTTATATCAGGATTAATGTTTACGCGGGTGGCAAACCATGAATATCTGAAAACAATAGGCTCGTTCTCAAGTATTGCGATTGCTTCTTTCATGTAACGGACAACGCCTTCATAATCGGGTTTTGGCGGATCCCAGGGAGCAAACTCAGTAATCCACAGGGGCTTATTGTATTTTCTGAATTTATCAATATAACTCCTTAATGCTTCTGATCCGGGTGCATAGCTGTGGATAGCTATGTAATCTACCTTGCATCCCGGGCATGCGGCAAAAAACTTGTCAAGCCAGTCTACCGGGTCATTGGTGACACCTGCAACACAGTCACCGCACCAGTTTACGGCAGGACTGACAAGTTGCAGGCCTTTGTCAGCGGCAATTTTTTCAAGATTAGGCCACATTGAGGCGGCCTGGGCGGGTGTCAGGTTAGCCTGTGATATGAAATTGGGCTCATTGAAC
>JAQBHM010000230.1:0-5861 GCA_032127795.1 Bacteroidales bacterium
ATATCCATGTCGCCCATACCCTGCCCGAAGGCACCCACAGCCCCGAGAATGTTTGCATGAGAATCTGTGGAGACGGCCGTTGCGCCGGGATATACATATCCCTCTTCAATAAGCAGATGGGTGCCTATCCCGGCATTGATATCATAGACCCTGATGCCGTTATCTCTGGCATACTGCCTGCATATGTGCTGATTTACTGCGTATTTCTGATCAGATCCGGTAGGATTACAGTCAAAAGTAAAGAGTGTCCTCTCAGGATTATCCACTCCCAGTCCGAAATCCTTCAGATTCTTTACCACATTGGCCCCTCCAAAGTCCCTCGCTGCCCGGGCATCAATCACTATGTCAACGATGTCACCAGGCTTTACGGATTCATATTTTGAGTGTGAAGCTATGATCTTCTCAGTTATTGTCATTCCCATAATGCTGTCTGATTTTATAATTTTATGAGACAAATTTAGCATTAGATTTCGGTTTTGATACTGCAAAAAATCATATCAGCAAGGAACATCAATTATTAAATCCGGGATCGTATCAGCGCAGTTATTTATATTTTTGCCAGGTCCCCTACACTATGAAAAAATCACGTGACCTGTCACAACTTTACAGCTCCCTGCCAGCAGGCATAAGGGCAAATGTACTGAGACTCAATGTCATAAAGTTCTCCAAATGGTTCATGGTAGTTATGCCGATGATAGTCCCATTTTACAAGGAGAACGGGTTGTCGCTAAGTGAGATAATGCTCCTGAAGTCAATTTATTCGGTAGTCATAGTAGCCCTCGAGCTACCCAGCGGCTATCTTGCCGATTTTGTAGGGCGGCGTAAGACACTGATTGCAGGAGCATTTCTTGGGACAGCAGGTTATGCCTGTTATTCATTCTCGGGTCATTACATCGGGTTTGTCGTTGCCGAGATTGCACTGGGAGCAGGCACAAGTTTTATTTCCGGGGCTGATTCGGCAATGCTCTATGACACCCTGGCTGTGGGCAGACGAGAGAAGGAATATACCCGGTATGAGGGTATCAATGCTTCCATTGGTAATTTTTCAGAAGCTTTTGCAGGCATTGCCGGAGGAGCACTGGCACTCATCAGTCTCAGGTTTCCTTTTTTTGTGCAGGTAGCAGTGGCAGCGACGGCGATACCTGCAGCTCTGACACTCAGAGAACCCGGGAAAACAAGTATTCAACGGAAAAGGCATAAACCGGGTGATCTTTTCAAGGTCATCAGAAATTTGATTATCAGGGAAAAGACCCTGAGATACAACCTGCTCCTATCTTCAATAATAGGAGCTGCCACTCTGCTGATGGCCTGGTATGCACAACCCTTGTTTGAGGAGATAGGTGTTCCCCTGATACTCTACGGAGTTCTCTGGACAGCTCTTAATCTCACCGTAGGATTCTCCTCAATAGTGGCTCATAAAATTGAAATACGTCTGGGGGAGACCAACACGCTTATTCTTCTTGCTGTGGCAATTCCTCTTTTAATGGTTATTACCGGGTTAATCCCTCCTGCCGGAATCATACCCATACTTTTTCTGATCTATGCCGTCAGGGGGATAGCCACCCCGGTACTTAAAGATTATGTCAACAAAAATACCTCTTCTGAAGTACGTGCTACGGTAATGTCACTGCGTGATCTGATCCTTAGGGTGCAGTTTGCACTGCTTGCTCCTGTGGCAGGCTGGCTGTCAGACAGGTACAGTCTCTCATCAGGCATTGTTTTCACAGGGCTGTTCATTCTAGCATCATCGACAGCAACACTCCTGCTTTTTAACAGCCACAGGCGCAGGTCATGACCTGTACTGTGATCTGTAATCGCGTGCTGACATTCCTGAATGTTTGCGGAATTGCTTGTTGAAGTTTGATACTGTTGCAAAGCCGCATTCAAAGACTATCTCATTTATCTGGTGTTCTGTCTCCCTGAGCAGGTAACATGCCTTGTTGGTCCTGACCTGGTTTACATAATCAACAAACCCTGAACCCGTATTCCTTGAGAAAAAACGGCTGAAAGAATGAGGACTCATCCTGGCAATTGCAGAGACCTCTGAGACTGGTATTGGTCTGAAAAAATTCTCCCTGACAAAATTGCATACATCGGTAAGTCTGGTGTCTACCATTTTGTTGTCACCGGCATTTTTCTCACCTGACAGTTTTTCATATCTTGGGGCTGAGCACAATATTTCAAAAAGCTGAAACAGGCTTGCCATCTTCTTCATGCCTGTCTCTGTCAGCATTCTTCCAAGAGGAACTTCTGCAGCCCTGCCTGTATCGGCAGGGAAGGCAATACCCCTTGAGGCATCATCCAGTAAGCGCCTCAACGGTTCCATTTCAAACTGTCCCAGAATAGACTCTCCCAGTGAGTCACGCCTGAAGTGACACATAATAGCCTGATTATCCGCATTACTGTCATCTAAGTGGTGGAAATTCCAGAAGTGATTCAGGTTTGGGCCATAGACAACAAGGTCATAATGGTCAAAAATCGCGACAGAATCGCCGGCAACCCTTGTACCGTTGCCTGTAATGTTCAGGACAATTTCAAATTCAGGATGAAGGTGGAGGAAACTGCTCTCGGTATCAAGCCAGCTGACTCTGAAGCCGGAGCCATCATCATGCCTGATGCTGATAATTTCAGGTATCATATAAGGTCTGTTTTTGTCACCTGGAGGAAAAATCTGATATTTCCAATAAAAATAGCAAATTCCGGAGAAATTCATTATCATCGGATTATAAATATAATAAGGATGAGAAGATATTTTTTATTAGCATTTGTGCCGTCACTCCTGATGATCATATCGTGCCGGGAACACAATTCAATTGTGATAGAGACAGCTGCAGGTGATATTACTGCGGAGCTATATCCTGAAAAAGCTCCGGCAACAGTGGCCAATTTTCTGCAGTATATTGACAGCGGATTGTTTGACAACACCTGTTTTTACAGGGTTGTCAGGAGTGACAATCAGCCGAATGACAGTATTAAAATAGCTGTCATCCAGGGCGGGAGGTACAATAATGAAGAGGAGGCATTTCCACCGGTGGCCCATGAAAGAACTGATGAGACAGGAATTAAACATCTTGACGGTACTATTTCAATGGCCCGATGGATGCCGGGGACAGCCACATCTGAGTTTTTCATCACCGTTGGAGATCAGCCCTCTCTTGATGCAGGAGGAATGAGAAACAGAGACGGGGAGGGATTTTCTGCATTTGGCAGGGTGACTCATGGTATGGATGTGGTGTTAAAGATTCATTCTATTGAAGCCCCTCAACAGTATCTGTCTGACACTGTTCCTATTAGAAGAATTTACAGAAGATAGTCCAGCTTTGAAGTACTGTCATGGAGGAGAATACTCTTTTTTCTTCAGAAATTTGCAATGTCTATTATTTTTTATTATATTTGTACAAAGCTTTTGCTTTTAAAAGAGGAGAGTAAGGGTTACTTGTGAGAATCAATAGGATTGTATTGCAGACATTGACTTTCACATGGACCTTTGGGTGACTACCAAAGGTTACTTCCTTTTATCAGACAGTAGATTCCGGGATTATCTCATAAGCCCGTTCCTAAAAGTCTCACAATAACCCTCTCCTCTTTCTTTTTTTCCAGCAAAAGATGAAAACCTTCCTCCGACGATTTGAAAACAACAATGAGCTGATAGTTCTCTTCGGCACATGGGGTATTGATGAAAAAACATTCAACAATCTCTGTAACGATAAATTTGATTTTATCCTCTTTTACAATTACTCAGCTGATGAGCCTCTTATTCTTCCTGAGATGAAGACCTACAGGAAGGTAACTGTCATAGGGTGGTCACTGGGGGTCTGGGCAGCAGAGTATTACAGCCGCAAGGCCGGCATAAAACCTGATCTCACCATTGCAATAAACGGAACTCCTGCGGCAGCCGATGACAAGCTTGGGATCCCGCTTAAGATTTTTGAATCCACTCTTGAAAATATTTCCAACTACAGCATGGCCAAGTTCTATCTTAGAATGTTTGGCACCAAGAGCCGATATGAGGCGAATAAGGAATTCATACCCACACGCTCTGAAAAGTCGTTGCATGACGAGTTGAGATGGCTTTACAACAGGATGATGGAACCGGTAGAGAGGGGTTTTATATGGGACTATTCTGTTATCGGGACTGAGGACAGGGTTTTCAGGGCAAGTAATCTTATCAGTTACTGGTCAAAGCATGAAGAGACAAGGCAGATAATAGTGCCGGCACCTCATTATCTCTTTGACAACTGGGAATCGCTTTCCGCCCTTATAAAATATGTTTCCCGGCACAGGCTGTCTCCCTTCCGCAATAAATGACCTATAAATCACGAAGCAGAACGTTGGTCTCTGAGGATTCGATCAGTGCTTCTAGCTTTGAAAGTGCCGTATCTATCTTCCTGTAATCAGTGTTATTTATAACATTCTTATGTGTTGAGCCTGAGTTGTCCAGTTTGTCCATCACAAAAGCCAGGGTCATCTTATTAATGTCTGTCGCCGGCTGGTAATAATAAGTGTCATTCACTTCCCCATATACCTCTGTAACCAGGGTTGCATCCCGCAATGCCAGGAGTGATTCTCTGACACTTCTTACCGGTATGCTCAGCTCCATTGAAATTTCTTCAGAACCCCGGGGTTTGACTCCCTTGATAAAGTCTTTCACAAGCGTTTTCATAATAAGCAAAGAGAGCCGTTTTTTCTGTTTCGGGGATACTGTCTGAACATCAAATTCGAATTCATGACGGGTGATATTCTGCAGGTAATATGAAAGCTGTGCACCAATGAGCACTACCACCCAGCTCATCTGCACCCAAATCATCATGAGCGGTACCGCTGCAAAGCTTCCGTACAGGGTTCCAAGCTTTGATGCTCCTACCTGCATCTGAATGTAGAATATCTGTATCAGCTGCAGGGCTATCCCTGCAAGTAGTCCTGCTACAATTGCCGGACGTACCCTGACCCTGGCATTTGGCATTACAAGGTATGCAGCTATGGTGATAGCACACATAAGTATGAAGGGTATGAGACGCACAAGGACGGTTATGAGCGGTGAGAGGTTTTCAAGGCCCTCATTCCTGAGAAGCACCTCGTTCAGTCTTGTATTGGCAAGTACTGTAACACTGCTGGCAGCGATGAACAGCACGGGAACCATAATAATTACTGCAAGATAATCTGTCAGCTGTCTGTACCATACTCTTGTATGTTCAACCTTCCAGAAAGAATTGAAGATACTCTCAACATAGGTAAGCAGCTGGCCTACAGTATAAAACAACAATGCGACACCGACTCCTGCCAGCCACCCCCCGCTGGTCTGCTCAAGGGTATTATTGGCAAAGTCAAGTATCCAGTTCATCACCTGTTCCTGGTTTTGAAACTGTGTTATAATCTCGGCTCTTAACTCATCGTGAAGTCCAAATCCTTTCGAAATACCGAATGCCAGGGCAACCATCGGAATTACAGACAGGATGGTAAAAAAAGTAAGGGCGGAGGCTTTTATATAAATGCCATCCTTTCTTATCCCCATGAACAGCAAATAAGCGATCCGGAACTGGCGGATCAGATAAACCTTTTTCGCAGATAACTGATCAAGCGGCGTTTTCCAGATGTCGCTGTTCAGCCTGCGATAAGTCTTTCGCACCCATTTATATGGATTTTTCATTTGTCGCCCGTTTAATACTGGCATCAAATTTAGCAAATGATCTTCAAACACTATTATTATCTTCACACTTTGAAGTGAGTTCATATGGATGTCAGCATTAAAGAGTTTATAAAAGGATCGTGTGAAGCTGAAGGGCTTACCGTTATCATCGATGTCTTCAGGGCATTCAGTGTTGCCTGCTATGCATATGACAATGGCATAAAGAGGCTTATTG
>JAQBHM010000231.1:0-3595 GCA_032127795.1 Bacteroidales bacterium
TAAAGGCCCGGAGGGCTTTGTCGAGGTGATGTATCTCATGGCCTGCTGAGATCTGTGTTCTTATGCGCGCCTGTCCGTTGGGAACCACCGGGAAGAAGAACCCTATAGCATAAATGCCCTCGTTATACAGGTCTTTTGAAAAATCCTGTGACAGCTTGGCATTGAAAAACATAACGGGGACAATTGGAGTGTCTCCCTCTTTCAGGATAAATCCTGCCTCTGTCAGCCCCTTCCTCCAGTATGCGGCATTCTTCTCAAGTTTGTCACGTCTCTCGGTACTTGCCGAGAGAATGTCAAACACTTTCAGAACGCCTGAAACAATTACTGGTGCGATAGTGTTGGAGAAAAGGTATGGCCGGGCTTTCTGTCTGCACATCTGCACTATCTCTTTTCTTCCTGAGACACAGCCTCCGGAAGCCCCACCCAGAGCCTTCCCGAAAGTGGTGGTAATGATGTCAATCTTGCCCATGACATTGCAGTGTTCATGGGTCCCGCGGCCTTTCTTCCCGATGAATCCTGATGAATGCGATTCATCTACCAGTAACAGGGCATCATATTTCTCACAGAGCCTTACAATTTCATCAAGTTTGGCCACATCACCGTCCATTGAGAATACTCCGTCAGTGATCACCAGCTTTATTCTTTTGTCAGAATGAAGCAGGAGTTTTTCCTCCAGATGCTCCATGTTTGAATGTTTGAAGGTGTCATGCTGTGCACTGCAGAGCCTCATACCGTCAATAATGGAGGCGTGAACAAGCCTGTCGGATATCATTATATCCTCACTTGTAAGAATGGCTTCAAAAACTCCTTCATTGGCGTCAATGCATGAAGGGAAAAGAATGGTGTCTTCAGTGCACAGGAACTCAGTCACTTTATTTTCCAGTTCGCGGTGTATGTCCTGTGTCCCGCAGATAAATCGCACTGATGACATCCCGTATCCGCGTGATTCCAGTCCTTCGTGTGCCGCCTTTATCACCTCCGGGTGGCTCGAGAGGCCCAGGTAATTGTTGGCACACATGTTTATTACTTTCTTCACTTCGTCTCCCGAGGGAAACTCAACCTCTATGTCTGCAGCCTGGGGAGAGTGTATGAAACGCTCTTCCTTGTAGATGCCCGCACTGCGGATATCCGCAAGCTGGGCTTCGTAAAGTTCTTTCACCTTAACGCTAAAGCTCATAGTGTCAATGTTTTGGATTATTTTATATATTCATTTACAAGCGCAACGATTTTGTTGACGGAATCAAAAGCCTCAGGTGTTGCTTTTGAAGGAGGGATTTTGATCTTGAATTTATTTTCAAGAAAGACGAGGAGTGAGACCATTGAGAAAGAATCAACATATCCGCTGGAGATCAGCGGTGTATCATATGTTATCTTTTCGTCCTCATCATCAACGTACTCTTTAATAACATACTGAAGAATAAGATCCTTAATGTCTTCCATAGATTTAGGTTTTAGAGGTTTTTATTGTCTGCAGTTATTTATTATCAATCGTCTTCGAGGGTTGAGATATCGCCTGTCTCCTCACCCCACTCCCTGGCATGGAGCAACCGTCTCATTATCTTGCCGCTTCTTGTTTTGGGAAGTTTATCCATATATTCTATTTCCTGGGGCATTGCGAGGGGAGAGAGTCTTTTGCGGATATAGTTCATTATTTCAAGTTCGAGGTCAGGTGATTGCTGGTATCCGGGCTTAAGGGTTATGAATGCTTTCACCACCTCCATATTTACATCATCAGGCTTGGCCACCACCGCCGATTCTCCCACAGCGGGATGTTCAAGGAGGGCGGATTCAACTTCGAACGGACTTACAAGGTGTCCGCCGGTGTTGATGACATCGTCATCACGACCAATGAACCAGTAGTAACCTTCGTTGTCAATACTTGCCCTGTCGCCTGAGAGGTACCATCCGTTCACAAATTTTTCCCTGTATTTTTCCTCATTATTCCAGTAGGCACGCATCATTGCCGGCCAGTCGGGCCTGAAGGCAATCAGTCCTGTCTTTCCGGGAGTCTGGATTGGTTGAAAGGTTTTCGGATCGAGGAGGGCGCCTGTGATGCCGGGAAAGGTTTTTCCCATAGAGCCGGGCTTGACTTTCATTCCCGGAATGTTTGTGATCATTATTGATCCTGTTTCAGTCTGCCAGAAAGTATCAAGGAAAGGTTTTCCGAAGATCTTTTCCGACCATATAACTGCTTCGGAATTAAGCGGTTCACCCACGCTGGCAAGATGCCTCAGGGAAGCGAGGTCATAATCCCTGATAATTTCGTCTCCGGCCTTCATCAGGGACCTGATGGCTGTAGGTGCCGAGTACCACATTGTGACCTTGTATTTTTCAATGAATTTGTACCATGCCTGGGCCGAGAACCCTGTGTCAAGAATACACTGCGTAATGCCCAGGCTCCACGGCCCTATTATACCGTAGGATGTACCAGTCACCCAGCCGGGATCGGCAGTGCACCAGTAAATGTCATCTTCGCGCAGATCAAGGATCCACTTTGATGTAAGATATTGTGATATCAGAGAATAGTGAACGTGTTTTACCCCTTTTGGTTGTCCGGTAGTACCTGAGGTATAATGCAGAACGGAAGGCGACTCGGCTTTTGTGGGGAAGATGTCAAAATCTTCTACCGGATCAGTATCTGCAAGACTGAAGGCTACCTCTCTTTTTTCAAGAGCTTTCCCGGGGTTGTGATCTACAATGATGATAAACTCCAGTGATGGCAGCCTGTCAAGGATCTTCCTCACTTTCGGAAGATGTTTTCTCTGGGTCATAATGGCCCTGGTGGATGCATTCTCGAGTCTCACAAAAAGCGACTCATCTCCGAAAGCTGAAAAAAGAGGCTGCACAATAGCTCCTGTTTTCAATATTCCGAGAAAAGAGAGGTACAACTCCGGAATCCTGTCCATAAAGAGACATACCCTGTCCTCAGGTTTTATCCCCAGATTTCTGAGAAATGTGCCGATCGTATTGCCGGCAAGCCTTACGTCATTGAAGGTAAAGCTTTTTTCAACGCCCCCGAAACCTTCATAATAAAGAGCAACCTTGTCTCCCTTTCCATTCTGACATATCCTGTCAGAGCAGTGCCATCCGATATTTATAATGTCGCCCTTCTTATATTCCAGTTCCCTTTCAGCGATAGACCAGTCAAAGTCCCTGATCCTGTCTTCATATGAACCAATATTTGATGCAGATGCCATTTTGTAAGAATTTTACAATTACATCCAAGTTAAAATAATTTTGGAAAATGGCTGCAGGAAAGAGTGACTTTTGTCAGGAAAAAGTTGAAAGTCGAAAGTCGAAAGTCAGGGCCGAGCGTTAAGAAAACACCCTGTGGGTGTTTTTAGGGAGGAGCCAGACTGCAGGGGAGGAAAGGAGAAAGGAGAAAGGAGAAAGGAGAAAGGAGAAAGTTCATAAAGTCTGTAAAGTCCGTAATGATTTCCCCAATTCTTAATTCTTAATTCTTAATTCTTAATTCATATTTCATATTTCCCTACATTTGCGGCACATTTAAAAAACAGGATGATATACGACATTACCCCGGGTGTAAAAGCTCTGATATTTGACCTTGACGGTACACTTGCAGACACAATGCCAT
>JAQBHM010000232.1:0-4403 GCA_032127795.1 Bacteroidales bacterium
CGGTATAACTCTGTAGAAATGCGGTATCCATTTCAATGCCAAATCTCCTGCACGCTTTCTGCCACGACTGAAAATGAAATGGCATTGTGTCTGCAAGTGTACCGTCAAGGTCAAATATCAGAGCTTTTACACCCGGGGTAATGTCGTATATCATCCTGTTTTTTAAATGTGCCGCAAATGTAGGGAAATATGAGAAAGAATTAAGAATTAAGTGTAATATGTCATAAGTTCGTTTACCTTTTCTAAGCAAAATACTGTATCAATAGTTCGTTTACATTCTTTATACTTGCCCCCTAGGGGGCGCCGGCTCTAAGGAGAGCAAAATATCATTAGTTCATTGACATTTTGGAATTTCAGTCAACAGGCATTATGAAGGGGAATATGTGAAAAACTTTGTGATTTCTTTCAATCATCAGGATATGTCTTTTTACAACAATCCTGGCAATAACATAACTGTACATCAATTCCGTTTTAAGCTCAAATTTCATGTCTAGTATTCTGATCATGCAATCACTCCGAATGAACCTGATAAAAACTATTTCACCCTCAGTCATTGGGATCCTCTGGGTCGGATCGGGGATAGCATTTAGCTTGAAGCACTGAGAGTCTGACACCATCTGATTAGGTGTATTTCCTCCAGTGGTTGAATATCGATGGTTCTGATTATGAAAGGCCATGAACTCAATAGCACGCTCCCTTAGTTGATCAAAGTTTGAAAAGGTTTGGGTATTCAAGAAATACTTCTGCACGTTGTCGTTAAACTTTTCAATAACCCCATTGCGCCATGGTTCGGCAGGTGGAATAAAGACTGGAGTAATGTTTTCTGACAATGCAAGTCGTATTAATGGCCCAAAGCTTCGTGGGTAACGATTACTCCCTCTAAAAGATAGTTCATTGTCCATTTGTAAATAATCCGGCATTGAAAAATCTATCCAGAATTGACATACGGCAGGCATTATGCTTTTTGAAGATTTATTTGGGACAGGGTAAACCCCAGCATAATGTGACTCAATCGCAATAATATTGAGTATGTAATACCTGCAGCCCCCTCTGAGATACTTTGGTCCAATAAGGTCCATTTGCTGTACATTAGTGAAGTAATCAGGATACTCTTTTTTTTGCTTCTCTTTTTGTCCCCTTGCCTAAAAGACCATTGCGTTGAATGACCCTATTAATTGTTGACATTGAAGGAGGGTTAATATTCAATCGCTTAAACTCATAAAGAATATTCAAAGCGCCTTTTTGTGCATATTTCTGCTCTTTAAGGTTCTCTCGAATAGATACGATTGTTTTTTCAATGTCTTCCGGGATCCTACGAATTGGCTTCTTCGGTGCATTCGAAAGTGATCGATACCAAACATCGTTTCCTGTTTTATATCTTTTAAGCCATTTATGAACCCACTGACGTGTTTTTCCCAGTGTGTCCGCAATGATATTTACCGGGATACTTTTTAGATGCAATTCAACAGCCTGTTTTCTGACTATTTCTTCGTCTTTCATCTTTTTTTGACGAAGTTCCAAAATTTCAAAGAACGATTTTTAATATATATATGTAAACGAACTATTGACATTTATCACTTAATTCTTAACCCCTGTCTCCTGATTCAGTCTTTCAGTAATGTCTGATCAAGAAACCCCTGTTTTTTAAGAACTTCCAGGAATTTGCCGGAGAAAAACTCATTGTCGCTTTTTTTATAACGGACATCAGTGAATACCTGAGCAAGTGTTTTTTTATTGTTTTCTGTGATGAACTGTCTTGAGTCATCACGTGCTTCCTTCGCCCTGTAAATATCATCAATCTCTGAGGCTGTATAATCACCATATCGCTCCTCATGCACAACGGCTTTCAGCGGCAGCCTGTCAACCTGTTCCGGGTATTCATCAGGCCATCCCATGGTTACCGTGGTAACAGGTACTACACCAGCAGGCAACCCGAGCACCTCAATTATTTTATCTGCATTATAGGTGGTGGTACCCAGGTAACATATGCCCAGCCCCTCCTCCTCGGCTGCATTGCAGACTGTCTGAGCCACCAGCATAGCATCAATGGCTGCAGTCATGAAGGAAAGAAAATTGTCATAACCGGGCTCTGCCTCACTCTGCCGGCACCAGAGATTAAACCTGTTGAAGTCGGCACAGAATGTTAAGACAACAGGTGCCGCTGTGATCATTGACTGGTTGAAATGTGCCGGAGAAAGCTCTTTTTTCATGGCGGCATCACGTGTGATAATTATGCTGTAAACCTGCATATTACCAGTAGTTGATGCTCTCGTGCCGGCGGTCAGGATCTTCTCAAGCAGTCCTCCGTCTACTTCCTGCTGACTGTATTTCCTGATGGTTCTGCGGGTAAAATATGTGTCGTTCATTTCATCATTATTGGGTCACGGCAAAATAATTAAATAACGTTAAAAAAACAGCTGACATTACTCCTTTTCTTAACTTAGTCAACCTGATTACTAACCAAACCACCATACTATGAAAAAAATTCTGGCAGTCACCCTTGCTCTTCTGCTTGCTGGTTCATGTGGCCTGTGGGCGCAAAAGAAGGATACAAAGAAAAATGACAAGGAGTCTGAGAAGCAGGTGAAGCCGGCGGTGTCACCGTCGTTTTTCAAGAGCCTGTCATTCCGCTCCATAGGACCTGCATGGGCATCGGGAAGAATAGCCGATTTTGCAGTCAACCCGTCCAACCATTCGGAGATCTATGCAGGCGTTGCTTCAGGCAATATCTGGAAGACAACAAACAACGGGACCACCTGGAAACCCATATTTGACAAGTATGGCGCCTATGCAATAGGATGCCTGACAATTGATCCGAGCAATCACAATGTGATCTGGGCCGGTACGGGTGAGAACAACCATCAGCGTGCACTCGGATGGGGTGATGGTGTTTACCGCTCTGAAGATGCCGGTGCATCATGGAAAAACATGGGTCTCAAAGAGTCAAGACAGATTGGAATGATAGCAGTGGATCCCCGCAACAGCGATGTTGTATATGTGGCTGCCGAGGGCTCCGCATGGGGACCGGGAGGTGAAAGAGGACTCTATAAGACCGAAGACGGCGGCACAACATGGACCAAGATCCTCAATATAAGTGAAAATACAGGCATAAACAATGTCATCCTGGATCCGCGTGACCCTGATGTAATCTATGCTACATCAGAACAGCGCCGCAGGCATGTGGGATTGAAGATAAGCGGAGGACCAGAGTCAGCAGTATACAAATCAAAGGACGGCGGCAAGACTTTTAATAAGATAATGAAAGGACTTCCGGGCGGTGATATAGGTGGTATGGGTATTGCCATGTCACCTGTAAACAATGACATTCTTTATATCATCATGGAAGCGCAGAATGAAAGCGGAGGATTTTTCCGCACAACGAACAGGGGCGCATCATGGGAAAAAATGAGCTCACATAATGAGAGCGGACAGTATTATAATAAGATATTGTGTGACCCGAAGGATGTAAACACCGTTTACAGCATGGAGACAGTATCACAGGTGACCAATGACGGCGGAAAAACATGGAGAGCCATAGGAAACGAAGGAAGACACGTGGATGACCATGCCATGTGGGTGGATCCCGATAATACAGAACATTTCTATATCGGAGGTGACGGTGGCATATACGAAACCTTTGATGCAGGCCAGAACTTTATCTTCAAGTCAAATCTCCCCGTAACGCAATTCTACAGGGTGGCCGTTGATAACTCCTATCCATTCTATTATGTCTACGGCGGGACACAGGATAATAACTCCATGGGAGGCCCCTCGGCAAGTACCAGCAGCGGAGTCACCAATGACGACTGGTTTGTAACACAGGGCGGTGACGGATTCTGGGTGGCAATAGACCCTGAAGATCCAAACATAGTCTACACTGAATCACAGTACGGCAATGCTGCAAGGTTTGACCGCCAGAGCGGCCAGAGCATAAGCATCAAGCCCTACCCCGGCGAAGGAGAACTTACATACCGCTGGAACTGGGATACTCCCATACTTATTTGCCCTTCAGATAACAAGCGCATTTATATGGCTGCCAACTTTGTCTTCCGCAGTGATGACCAGGGAAGCCACTGGACGAAGATATCACCTGATCTTACACGCAATGAAGACAGGAGTAACTTCAAGGTAATGGACAAATACTGGCCTACGGATGCTGTTGCCAAAAACAGATCTACCTCACTATGGGGCACTCTGGTCTCACTTACCGAGTCAAAAGTGCAGAAGGATCTTATTTTTTCAGGCAGTGATGACGGCGTAATTGCAGTAACAGAAAACGGAGGAACAGACTGGAACCTGACAAAAACATTCCCCGGAGTTCCGGAATATACATATGTGAGCGACATACTTGCCGACAGGTTTGATGCCAATATTGTATATGCAACATTCAACAATCACAAGCG
>JAQBHM010000233.1:0-2543 GCA_032127795.1 Bacteroidales bacterium
CTGAACAGACTCCCCGAAGCGATCAAGGAGCAATGCCGTTCGTCGAGCAAGTATCCCCGCAGGGTGCTCGTCGAGCTTGCCCGCTGCGACAGTGAAGTGGACATGCTGTGCCTGTTTGAGCAAGTGCAAAAAGGGTTGTGCGGAAGTGATCAGATCCGGTCCCTCAAGAAAAGCGCATCCACTAGGCCCCCCAAAAGCCCCTTGCAAATTGTCACGAAAAAGGTCAGGGATCTTTCCTTGCACATGGACAAATTGGATCTGGAAAAACTTGATGATCATGGACAGCCTCTCCTGCGGGAAGCACTGAAACGTTTAGCGGAAAATCTGACCCTCTTTCTCGAGAATGTCGGCGCGCCGACATAACATATTTACGAGCATGGGAAGCCGTCCTTAAAAACCAGGGAATCAGCATGCCGCTTTGCTAAATATGAAAACAGCTCACGACTCTCAAAATATTGTTTCATGCCGATTGACAAAGAACGACATCGGATTGCTTTCCTCAATTCACGAGTACCAGGCAGTTACCATAAGGCAGTTGTCTGCCATTAACGGCCGGAGCTGCCAGGTAATCAGGCGAAGGATAAGGCTGCTTGAAGGCCAAGGGCTGCTTGTCAGGAAACCGTTCGGTTATGGAATGAGCCAGGGCCGTCCGGAAGAGATTGTATTCCTTTCGCATCAAGGCGTGGAATCTCTAAGTATCAAAGGAATCGTTCCTGCTCCGGGCGCTCGCTATGAGGATATTAGATCTGATACCATTGACCACAATCTTCTATTGAACTGGTTCCGCATCCATATGGTTCAACTAGAAAGAGTCATCCCAGACCTGTCCGTTATTTCTCTTTCTCCATGGCATTGTCTTTCAAAACATAAATCAATATTTACGACTAATATTCCCGCCGGGCAAAAAAGAGGTCTGCAGAACGACTTCATCCCTGATGGGATTTTTGTCGTGAAGACTAATACGAATGAAAAAGCGCTTCTGTTTTTCCTTGAAGTAGATATGAGTACGGAATCGATGGCAAGCAAGAGTAATAATACGAATAATATTCAGCATAAGATTTTTTGTTACCAGGAGATTTACCGGAACGGGAATTATAAATTCCTTGAAGAGGTAGTCAAATCAACCCTTCAGGGTTTCCGGCTGCTCTTTCTAACGAGCACAGAGACAAGGGTGGCCGCTTTATGCCGCTTTATCCAGAAGGCCCAGAATAGCGATTTCATATGGCTGAGCGATCAGAGAAGGATGTTTGAACACGGCCTTTCCGCCAATATCTGGGTTCGTGGGGGAAAGTATGAAAATCCACGTGAGTCCATTCTGGGACCAAAGCATGCATCTGATTTCCCCCTTATGTCTATGATTCGTTGATGACGATTATCAAACCCATTCGAAAATCACCCTCAAGCCAATCGATCAATTCGGATCATTTTCCTTCTTGAGAGGTGTAACAATATTCCCGCTAAAGTGTAACAAAAGTCCCCTTAAAGTGTAACAATAGTCATAGAAATCTGAATAATTATGTTACACCTTCAGACAAATCATCCTGTGAGAAATCAGGAAGTTATTAGGTGTAACAAAAGGCGACTAATATATATTAATCAGACCCAAACACCCATTTATAAAACAGAGCATCAGTAAATCAGTAGCGCTTGCCCAATCCCGAACCATAGCATGACCTTTTCCCTGTATGGGAGTAGGCAGCCGGTTTCTGTTGAGACCAGAATTTTTTGGAGTGGAGAGAGTTGTAACGGTGCTGGGTTGTCTTATCCAATTCGTCCATGATGTACTTTTGCCAGTTTTCACCAAAGGTCCAGGGGTAAACCGAGATCACGTCCATACCCATCCGATTATAGGTTGACAATTTCGTTTTTATTCCATCATCGTAGTTCTGTTTTCCCGCCAGGCCAAAATATTCAATATAGGAAGCAAACTCCGGAAGATGGAAATCAGGATACCAGATGCGAGGCTTATCATAGGCGGTGTTGACCAGTACTCCAGGCTCGTATTGATAGCGTATAATGTTATCGTCAAGAAAATAGGCTATCCTCCGTTCTCCTTCTGATTTGAAATTTATCTTTTGCGGGGACTGTATCCCTTCGAGTCTCTCCTGAAGATTTTCCATGAGGGACAGGGGCAGGCAGGCCGGAAATAAATATTTGCTTGACCACTCTGCGGTGACGAATAATGTTTATGTGAGGAATCTCCTTCCAGTCCTCCTACTTTTAGATGTATCTAGTGTGGCCACGACACGGGTTATATTTTTTAGGTGGCCACTCTATGATAACGATGCACAACACCATCCTGTTTTTTATGTTGGTAACCCACCCTCCCCACGCACGCCGCCCTTCTGTAGGAAGAGAAGACTGAAGGCTCAGTCTGGTTTTATCTTCACGCTATCGCCTTTAATCCGGGGTCGGCTGACGCCAGACCCCTTCTTTAAGCCTTCCGGGGACACGGATGGACGATGATACCCCACCCACCCTCCCCATACGGATACGAGTGGGTTTTCTTCACGCCTAAAACTATAAATAGGGGTTCACTCATC
>JAQBHM010000234.1:0-3292 GCA_032127795.1 Bacteroidales bacterium
AATATTGGAGATTGTCCGCCGATAGCCATTGAAAGGCTGAAACACTATTTTCTTACATACAAAGACCTTCCGGGAGAAAAGAGAAGGGTAAAAATTTCTGAAGTATATGGCAGGGAAGAAGCTCTTGAGGTTATACGCAGGTCAATGGATGACTACTCCGACAGTTACCCGCAGGAATAATCCCGGGGCACCAAAATAACAGATATGCAACCCTGGAAAAGAAAACCCTGTTGCTCATCACCCAGAAGGATTTCCATATTATCGGCCTAAAGGTAAGGCCTGAACTTGACAGGTATCGTAAAACTCCGAATGGTCTTATTATCTCGTTATCCTCACAATAACAGGACAATGCCATACATATCCCGGTCCCTCAGTTGGATCAAATCCATAGACATTAACTGATGCTTTTTCTCCCGGCTCAATAATTAATATCTGTTTTAAGTAGGGTAAATCTGTTTTCGTTCGGTTAAAGAATAGTTACCTTTATTATGAAAATGGATTATTAATAACTCACATTTTTTCAATTGACTAAGGAAGAGTTTAAATTATTGTTTGACAACTGTTTCGATTCTGTCAGAAGTTATCTGGTTTACCGCGGTGCAGATAGGGAACAGGCGTCGGATCTCGCTCAGGATGTCTTTTTACGAGTTTGGGAGAAACAGATGAATATTGATACGAAGACGGCATTAAGGTTATTATATAAAATGGCACGCGAAATGTTCATAAGTCAATACCGCAGAGAAACTTTGGAATTGAATTACAGGGTTGCCCTGGAAAATGATTCCACCGATTTGTCACCTGAGGAGCACTTGCAGTATAAAGAGTTGTTTTCAAATTATACAAAAGCACTTGCAGCACTTAGTGAGAAACATCGTACAGTTTTTCTGATGTCACGGCTGGAGGGACTGAAGTACCATGAAATAGCTGACCGGTTGCAGCTGAGCGTAAAAGCGGTGGAGAAACGGATGAACATTGCACTGGCTTATCTTAAACAAGCTTTACACGAATGAGGAGATGAAAAAGGAAAATAAACATATGGACAAGTACCTCTTTTCCGGGGAGACCGAATCAATGATTGGCAGAAGTCAGATACGGTGGGAGAAAAGCAGGGATGAGGTATGGATGGAGCTTGAAAAGCGTATGGAGACTAAACCTGCTGCCAGGTCCATCAGACTGAACGTCACATGGCCGAGGATAGCCATAGCAGCAGGGATTGCCTTGCTGATGGGGGTTACAGGGCTTTTTAATTTTTATACCAAAACAGTAAATATACCTGCCGGCCTACACTCTGAAATCTATCTTCCGGATAATTCTGTTGTCAGTCTGAATGCCCAGTCGACAATATCATATAAACCTCTTATGTGGAGGTTTGCGCGCACTGTTGAATTTGAGGGAGAAGCCTACTTTGATGTTGCGAAAGGAAAACAGTTTGAGGTTATATCAGCCAGGGGAAAAACTGTTGTACTTGGAACCACCTTTAATATATATTCAAGAAACAGTGATTACCAGGTGACATGTATCACCGGAAAGGTTAAGGTAGTTGAACTGACCGCCAACAGGGAAGTAACCCTGAACCCGGGTCAGCAGGCAGCTTTTAACGGTAAAAGTGCCCTTGCAGTTAATTCCGGTATCGATACTGACCTCACATTGTCATGGCTTGACAATAAACTGAGTTTCACATCCGCTCCTCTCGGAAAAGTATTTGAAGAGATTGGCAGACAGTACGGAGTCATTGTCAATATTCCGGAAGGTCTTGAAAACACATATACAGGTACATTTATTAAAGACAATTCAGTAGAAAATGTCTTAAATTTGGTTTGCAGACCTTTTGATTTGAATTTTACCCGTTTATCAGACAATGATTACAGCATCACAAGAAATAACTAGAAGCTTTCACCTGAGAAAGCTGCTTATTTCTTTGACTTTTCTTTGCCTGTTCGGCTTGTCCTATTCCCAGGAGATAAAAACCAAATGTACAGATGAGCCATTAAACAATGTCCTGATAAAATTACGGACTGATTATGGGCTGATGCTTTCATTCGATGATGCGTTTTTATCTACTTTCAAAATTACCTCTGATACCTCATTCAGTTCTGTGGAGAAGGCATTTGACTATCTGTTTAAGGGACTGCCATTGAAGTATGAAAACAATAACGGAGTATATATTATTTATACTGAAAGGATACAGGAGAAACCCAGGAAGTACCTCATATCAGGTCGCGTCACAGACAGTACCAACAAAGAAACCCTGCCATATTCCGGCATTCAGGTTAATAATGTGGCAATGAGTTCTGATGCAAAAGGAAATTTTTCTTTTACCTCGTCCACTGACAGTGTTTTTTCAGTTAAAATATCATATATAGGTTATTATATCCTGGATACAATTGTGAATGCCGGGACAAAATATGATTTTAAGCTTATCCCTTCGGTCATTCAGATGAAGGAAGTAATTATCAAAGGTTCTGTGATTGCCAGGACCATTCAGGCGGGCAGCTCTCCGGGAATAATAAGAATAAATCACAAGATAGCTTATTACCTGCCCGGGAATGGCGATAACTCAATATTTAACCTACTCAGACTTCAGCCGGGAATCCTGGCAGCAGGAGAACAGTCGGCAGATCTTATTATATGGGGAAGCTACGAGGGGCAAAGCCAGGTAATATTTGACAGGTTTACTCTTTACGGAATGAAGAATTTCAATGATAATATCAGCGCAGTAAACCCTTTCATGGCAAAAGACATAAAAGTACTCAAAGGCGGGTTTGGTGCTGAGTATGGAGAAAGAGTAGGGGGTATAGTTGATATTACCGGCATTGATGGTGACAGACTGTCGCCATCGGTTAAGATCTGTATAAACAATATGACAATCAATGGAATGGCGAGTGTTCCCATAAAAGAAAAGTCGGCCTTGTTACTCGCTTACCGCCAGACATATTATGACCTTTATAATCCTGTTTTATTCTCTTCTTCCGGTTCCGGGAGAGGCCAGGGTGGCTCTCAGGCAGACTATTATCTGGCACCTGATTATCGTTTCAGAGATATAAATCTGAAATATTCCGGAAGCGGCACCAACAGTAACTATTATGTAAGTCTGTACGGTGGGAGAGACAAATTTTCCTATGATTTTGAAAATGCAAGTATGCAGAGAACAATTACGGTTGATCACTCTGAAAAAAACGACCAGGCAGGTGGAACAATATTCTACGGTTTGCGCTGGAAAGATAAACATACAAGCAACCTTATAGCCAGTTTCTCTTCCCTGAGAACCGATCAGGCTTATAATGAAGAAATA
>JAQBHM010000235.1:0-7161 GCA_032127795.1 Bacteroidales bacterium
ATAAAGGCAGTTACCATGGATACCCTTGCTCAGCACCTGGGAATTTCAAAGAGGACCATTTATGAGAAATTCAAGGACAAGGATGAGCTGCTGATGGCCGTAATGAATTGCATGATGCTTAAACAGAGGGAGAAAATAGACAGCCTGCTTGAAACTTCGCCCAATGTTATTGTTGCTGTCTTCAGGATGATAGGAGTTATGAGAGAACATGTCGGGGCGATGAATCCGCTTATTCATTCCGACCTTCGAAAATATCACAGTGCGGTTTTGAAAAGAATTAAGGAGGAATGCGAATATCCTGATTATAAGAGTCCTGAAAATATCATTGTCAAGGGTAAGGAACAGAAGTTATTCAGGGTGGATATTGACAATGAGATAGTAAGCAGGAGTTTTGAAGGTCTGTGGCCGCTTATGACTGACAATAACCTTTTCCCTGCTGAAAAGTTTTCACAGCGTGATGTGATAAAAAATGTGATTGTCAACTACCTGAGGGGCATTTCAACAAGAGAAGGACAGGAGATTATAGACAAGCTCGAGCCTGAATTATAACAGAAGTGAACAACAGTAAAACAGTTTTATATGAGAAGTAGATTTATTGCATTTTTAATTGTCACCGCAATTGCTGCGTGCATGAGTGTGACGGCACAGGAGACACCGGCGTCGCTTTCGCTTTCAGTAAACGAAGCCCTGGATTACGCCATTGAGAATAACAGGAGTGTATCATCTGCGCGTTATGATCTCCTTGCTTCGGAGAGAGGTGTCTGGGAGGCCATGGCAGCAGGACTGCCCTCCATTGATGCCTCCTCCACCCTGGGGTATAACCTGGCAATTATGACCAGGATCATTGATTTTAACGGAGTACAGACTGCACTCAAATTCGGGACGCTTTATGACCTGTCATACGGTGTAAGCGCATCTACTATTCTCTTCAATGCTCCGTGGATGGTAGGCGTGCAGACGGCAAAGCTGGCAACAACACTTGCCAGTCAGGGTCTTAAACAGACGGAGATAGAGACACGTGAGAGTGTCATGACTGCCTATTACCTTATCCTTATCTCGGAAGAGTCACTGAAAGTAATCGATGCCAACCTGGCCAACCTGAATGAGATACTGAGTTCCACCAGGGCCATGTACAGTGTTGGAATGGCAGAGGCAACTGATGTTGACCAGATGCAGGCCACTGTTACTATGCTTGAGAATACAAAGGCTTCTATGGCACGCTCTCTTGAGGTAAGCTACAATATGTTAAGATTCCTTCTCGGTGTCGGAAGAGGAACCGAATTAATACTTACTGAATCTCTTGATGCCGTAATTACGGGAGTCAATGTTGCATCTCTTCTCGCCGAAGAATTCAATCTCCAGGAGAACATCACCTACAGCCTCATTGAAAGCCAGACAAAAATGTCGGAGCTTTCGCTCAAAGGAGCAAAGGCAACGGTTTTACCAAGCCTGGGGGCCTCCATATATTATAATAGAAATGGCATGGGAGACAAACTGAATGATCTTCAGTTCTTCCCCAACTCGATGCTTGGCTTCCAGCTTCAGGTGCCAATTTTCGGCAGTGGCGTACGCTATTCAAAAATCAAGAAGGCTCAGATAAATTTTGAGAAGGCTCAGAACAACAGGGAGATGGTCACTGATCAGCTTCTGATGCAGGAGAAACAGTTAAGATATAACCTTCTGAGCGCCAGCGAGCAGTATAAAAGCCAGAAAGACAATATTGAGATAGCAGAAAGGGTCCTCAGGAGCTTTCAGAACAAATATGACCAGGGAATGGCATCAAGTCTTGAACTTACTCAGGCCAACAATAACTACCTGACGGCTCAGAACAACTATCTCTCTTCTCTCATGAATCTTCTTCAGACCAAAGTTGCCTTTGACAAATTGACGAACAATCTTTAACATATAATAATGAAAACATCTAATCAACATACAATGAATAGAAATTATTTCCTGACAGTTATCCTCGCCGGGGGGATGCTTATGACGGCATGCACGCCAAAGGGTAAGCCGGCTGCTGCAGCCGAAGCAGAAGACATCACTGTCCAGGCAGTCCCGGTAAGGGTCATGCCTGTTAGCAAGACAAAAATTGCCCGCACCATTGACTATACAGCAACCGTAGAACCCTTTGAGGAGGTCAATATGGCGCCCTCGACACCGGGTCGTGTTGATAAGATATATGTTGAGATAGGTGACAGGGTCAGGAAGGGAGATCCTCTCTTTCTTATGGACCGCACACAGTATTATGCCTTGAAGATACAGCTTGCCAACCTTGAGAAGGACCTGGCACGGCTTGATACGCTTCTGAAGGTAGGGTCTGTCAAGCAGCAGTCATATGACCAGATGAAGGCACAGTATGATGTGACAAAGACCAATGTTGATTTCATGGAGGACAACACCCTTCTTGAAGCTCCCTTCAGCGGGATCATTACCGGCAAGTACCTTGAAGAGGGGGAACTCTATACCGGAGCTCCTTCACAGACAGGGAAATCTGCCGTGGTGACTCTCATGCAGATCAACCCGCTGAAGATTATGGCAAGCATCTCGGAACAGAATTATCCGCAGATAAAGAAAGGAATGGCAGCCCGCATTAAGGCTGATGTATATCCTGATAATGAGTTCAATGGAAGAATTTACCGTATTCATCCAACTATAAATCCGCTTTCAAGAACATTTGAAGCAGAGATTGAGGTGCCGAACAATAATGAGCTGCTTCGTCCGGGGATGTTTGTAAGAGTGTCAATAGACATGGGCGAGATTGAGTCGCTTGTTGTCCCCTCCAGTGCCGTTTTGATACAGGAGGGCACCAATGAAAGATTCGTGTTTGTTGCCGAGGGTACCACAGCATCAAGGCGCGTAGTAAAACTGGGTAAGAGATTTGATGATATGGTTGAAATAGCAGGAGGAGAGATAGCTGCCGGAGACAATCTTGTTGTTGACGGTCAGGCCAGGCTTCTCGACGGCCGCAGTGTGGAGATAGTAAAATAGTGTTTAATATTTAGAGAACTACAACAATGAGTATATATGGCAGTGCAGTAAAAAGACCCGTAACCACGATCCTTATCTTCGTGATGGCAATGGTTGTCGGGCTCTACTCGCTGACGCAGCTGCCGGTGGACCTGTATCCTGAGATTGAACTTCCGTTCCTCTCGGTATACACAAGTTATCCGGGTGCCAGCGCATCAGATATTGAGACAAACATAACACGTCCCATCGAAAACGCCCTCAGCGCCGTTACCGGACTGAAGGAACTCACATCGACATCAAGTGACAACGTATCCGTGATCTTCATGCAGTTTGAGTATGAATCAAACCTTGATGAAGCATCAAATGAGATCCGAAGCAACCTCTCGTTTATACAGGGTTTTATGCCTGAAGATGCTGAAGATCCAACCATCCTCAAGTTCAACTCCAGCATGATGCCTATAATCTTCTATGCCATCACGGCAGATGAGAGCTACATGGGCCTTGAGAAAATACTTGATGAGAAGGTGGTCAACCCCCTCAACCGTATTGAGGGTGTTGGCAACGTTGCACTTTCAGGTGTTCCCGGCAGGGAGATCTATGTTGATGTTGACCCCCGCCGTATGGAGGCATACAACATCACCATAGAACAGATAGGCAATGTTCTCAGGGCTGAGAATATTAATATGCCCGCCGGATATATGGAGATGGGCAAGTCAGACTACCCTATCCGTATCCAGGGTGAGTTCACAGAAAGTGACATGATCGCTGACGTGGTTGTTGGAAACTATGGGGGAAGGAATATCCTGCTCAGTGATGTGGCCGTGGTAAATGATACCATCAGGGAATCAAAGCTGGTAACAAAGATAAACGGGGAGCAGGGAATGACCCTCTTCATACAGAAAATGTCAGGCGCCAACACAGTGCAGGTATGCCGCGATGCTGACCGTGAACTGAAAAAACTGGCAAAGGAGCTGCCTTATGATGTAAAAATTAAAAAGATATTCGACTCATCGGAATTTATCAGTGGCTCTATCAATAACCTTACTCAGACACTGATGTTTGCCGGCATATTCGTCGTCCTGGTTGTGCTCTTTTTCCTGGGCAGATGGAGGGCGACATTAATCATCATACTTACAATCCCGATTTCGCTGGTGGTAGCCTTTATATACCTGTTCATCACTGGTGCATCAGTAAACATAATATCTCTTTCATCACTCTCAATTGCAATAGGAATGGTGGTGGATGATGCCATTGTGGTTCTGGAGAACATCACCAAACACATAGAAAGAGGCAGCAGTCCGCGTGAGGCCGCCATCTATGCAACCAATGAGGTCTGGCTGGCAGTTATTGTCACCACCCTTACAGTTGTGGCGGTATTCTTCCCGCTGACATTTGTACAGGGGCTGACAGGGGTGCTTTTCAAACAGCTTGGTATGATTGTCACTATTACAATTATTGTATCAACTTTTGCAGCGATCACACTTACTCCTACGCTTAGTGCGCTGATGCTTAAAAACCGGCCGTTGAGAAAGGATGCTCCCATATATACATGGGACGGCTCCATTCATAAGCTTCTTGAAAGGTTTGACAATTTTTATGTCAGTTCAGTCAGATGGGCCCTTTATCACAAGAAATTTATTGTAGGTCTGGCAATTATAGTTTTTGCCGGGTCAATGTACCTTTTCAAGTTTATAGGGAAGGAGTTCATGCCACAGTCAGATGAATCGAGATGTACTGCCACCGTTGAGCTTCAGACAGGCACAAGGGTTGACCAGACCCTTATAGTTGCAGACCGTATAGATTCAATTGTGACTGCCACAATACCTGAAATAACATTGATATCAACCTCAACCGGCAATGATGACAGCGGAGGTTTTTCCTCCATCTTCAGCCAGGGCGGCACTCATGTGATACAGTACACATTTGCCCTTCTTCCTATAAGTGAGAGGGAAAGAAATGTTGAGGAGGTTGCCGAGAGCATAAGGCAAATAATTGCTCCAATGCCGGAGATCATAAACTATTCTGTTGCCACAACTGAGAATATGAATATGGGTGGCATGGGTGGAAATACAGTAAACCTTGAGATCTACGGTTACGATATCACTCAGACAAACCTTCTGGCTGAAGATCTGGCTGCCAGGGTGAAAAAGATCGAGGGAGCAAAGGATGTGCAGATCAGCCGTGATAAGTCAAAACCTGAACTCCAGGTAATGTTTGACAATGACAAGCTTCTGATGCATGGCTTATCAACAGCACAGGTCTCCTCGATGATTAAAAACCGTGTGGACGGTCTCATAGCCACCCGTCTCCGTCAGTACGGCGACGAGTATGATGTGATCGTCAGGTTTAAGGAGTCATCACGAAACTCCATAACCGAACTCGAGAACATGGGGATCGCAACACCAACCGGTCAGGTGATACGTCTCGGCGAGATAGCCTCGGTGAATGAGTACTGGTCTCCGCCTAGGATTGAACGTAAGCGTAAGGAACGTATTGTAACTGTATCCGTCACTCCCTTTAAGAGACCTCTCAATGAGATTGTAGCTGATATACAGAAAGAGCTTGATGCCACAGTCATCCCTTCAGGTATTATGGTAAATATTTCAGGTGCCTACGAAGACATGATGGAGTCATTTATGGACCTCGGGCTGCTGATTGTGGTGTCGCTTATTCTTGTTTACCTGGTCATGGCATCACAGTTCGAGTCTCTCAAGATGCCGCTTATTATCATGCTTTCGATACCCTTTGCCTTCTCAGGTGTGGCGGTGGCCTTGTTTATCTCCGGTGCCAGCCTCAGCCTCATAGCTGCCATCGGTGCTGTGATGCTTATTGGTATTGTGGTCAAGAACGCCATCGTGCTGGTTGACTTCATCAACCTTACCCGTGACAGGGGAGTGGAACTGTATGAGGCTGTTATTATCTCCGGCCGGTCAAGACTCAGGCCTGTGCTTATGACCTCGGCAACAACCATCCTGGCTATGCTTCCTCTTGCAATAAACCCCGGAGAAGGATCTGAACTGTGGAGCCCTATGGGTATCTCGGTCATCGGAGGCCTGATATTTTCAACAATGGTAACACTTATCCTTGTGCCGGTGGGTTATGTGCTTATAGCACGCAGAGGTGAAAGAGACAAAAAACATAAGGTAGTATACCGTGATATGACATTCCTCAATGACATCAAGGAGTAATAAATTAACAGCAGGAAAATGAAAGCAGTAATGATAATTTACAATATGGCCCTCACTGAAAAGATAGAGTTCACTCTTGAGCACTTTAAACTCAGGGGCTATACACAATGGGAGAATGTCAAGGGTGTGGGTTCAACCGCGGGGATGCCGCATCTGGGCACACACACCTGGCCGGAGATCAACGGGGTGCTTCTGACCTTTGTTGATGACAATAAGGTTGAGCCTCTGCTTGAGGCCGTCAGACGTATTGACGCCATAAATAAGGAGGTCGGTATCAGGGCATTTGTCTGGGAGATTCAGCAGGCAGTTTAACCAGATCCGGAGGATTATTAAAAAGGGTGCATTTTCGCACCCTTTTTTTATATGAGTTATACTCTTCTTCAATTGATAATTAATTCAGATATTGCACCGATCCCTGAGGGCAAAAAAGGTAATCTGTAATTTTCTTCCTATGAAAAAACAAAACTGGTACAAACTGATATATCAATTTGCGATTATCGGTATTCTCACATTTATGGGCTTTCGCATATTCCTTGATAAAGCCTATGCGCCTGATTTCGAGGCTTATTGTCCGCTGGGAGGAATACAGGCCCTTGGCAGCTATCTAACAATGGATTCCCTGTCATGTGCAATGACAAGCACCCAGATCATGATGGGAGTAGCTCTTTTCATCGGAATTGTATTTTTTTCACGGCTTTTTTGCGGTTATATCTGCCCTTTGGGAACCATAAGCGAGTGGATTGGCAAACTGGGAGACAGGCTTAAAGTCAGAATAACCCTTACCGGTATTGCAGATTATGCCCTCCGTTTTCTGAAGTATGCACTGCTGTTCGTGACCTTTTATTTTACACTCAAGAGCAGTGAGCTGTTCTGCAAGAAATTTGATCCCTATTATGCTGTTGCTTCCGGGTTCAATTCTGATGTGGTACTACTCTGGGCGGCACTGGCCATCGGGGCACTGGTTGTGGGATCATTGTTTCTGCGCCTCTTCTGGTGCCGTTACCTC
>JAQBHM010000236.1:0-4831 GCA_032127795.1 Bacteroidales bacterium
ATCTTCCTTTACCTGTCCGGTTAATCCCGGTTGTTTAGCACCGGCCCCTGAGGGTGTATGGGAATAAGCGTCAACAGGAAATGCCCCGTGAAGGGATGGTGATTTATGTAAACCCAACCCATTCTTTATTTCGTTGTAATGATCCCCGATCCCTATCAGGTCATTTAAATCAGCATCTGTCTTTTCTCCTGCCAGATATGTTTCCTGGGTTGCCAGCAAAAGCTTTGATACCATATGCCAGTAAATACTGCCTAATCCCTCATAACCATAAAAAGTACCGGACCGTCCGGTAAATGACTGGTGGTCAAATATTGATTCATAGATTTTAAGGATGGTCTCCTTTTCTTTTTGCACCAGTTCGCCATAAATCTTCCTGTCAAGATTATCCAGCGCCCGGGATAAAATGGCTGCGTTTCTGAAAGTACCATTGAAATGGTATTTTCCGCTTTCATCTTCTGTTAAAATGGAGCTATTCTTATTGTACAACAATTGTTTAAGCAATTGTGATGATATTATATTCTTATGTGGAATATTGTTCTTTTCAATAAATTTCGGTAGTTCACGATCAGGATAGAGCAAATAACTTTCCTGGTCTGTCCGGTATAACTTACTTGCCCGGAGTGCATCCAGAACATTGAAACTCTCTTTAGTATTTAAATACCCGGAACTCAATACCGCAACCTGTCCTTCAAGCATCTCGTAAAGAGTCCTTACCGATATACTATCATCATCGAAGGAAACGAGGTTATAAGAATGGAAAAGCCCATCAGGGCGCCTGTTTTTATCTATTGAGTGATCTAAATATTCAAGAGAAACAGACATGAACTCCTTCAATCGCTCGACGCTAAGCGGAGATCCCTTTCCTGAGAATGATTGACTGTAAATTGCTTCCCTGTAGTCGCTGCCGGCTGAACCCAACTGCAAGGTCACATTATACCTGTCGCTGTCAGAAAATCCTCTTTTAATCAGGTCAGAATTTTCCTTGAAAACATTGAAAATTCTCAAAAATAAATTTACTATCTCCTCTGAGATATTAAAACTACTTATAGCTGTATCCTCAAGTTTCCCTTTCCAGAACGAGAGAGATCTCCTGAGGTAATAAAGTGTAACCATTGAAGCTCCGTTTCCAACAAGTGCGTTATTGGCATCATTCCACTCAGGGCGCTGTGTGTTCAGCCATATACCTGCTTCAGGAATAAAATTACTCAGTTTTGAGAGCAATGAGCAGAGGACTTTTTCCATTAAATTCACCCTGTAAATCTCACCTGTTTCGCTGGTCAGTAATTTGGCATCAGAGCCCTTTCTTGAGAAGAGTTTTTCAATTTTCCTGTTCAGATCCCAGTCAAAGACAATAGTATCTTTCGGGTTTTCTATTATCTGGTCAATAGTTTTAATTCTGAAAGGCACATTCGCATAAACAAAAATATTCCTGGTAAACAGCTCGTCAAGCTTACCGGGGTGATATTTATTGGATTGTTCCAGAAATTTCTGCAGATAAATAACCTGGTGGTCACCCCAGTATCCAATATATGCCCATGGATCGTCAGGGTCCGGACACTCCCAGTCTATACCTTCCCGGGAAATCCTGTACGGATTGTAACCATCAGCTGTAGATGCGTTTACAAATTTCGCTATTATAGACTCAATGTATTCGGGGTATGATATTGTCAACGCTTCCCAATTCTGGAATATATCGCGCCAGTTACCCTGATAATCCAGTTTTTTGCCGCCATCAACCTTCTTAATTTCTATAGAGAACTGGTTCCAGGGGCGAGTGGGATCGCCATGCCGGCGACTGAATGTAAGGGGCAAATATTCGTAACATATTCTTTCCAGGTCAGCGTTTCCCATGCTCTTAACCCGACTGAGAAGTTCATTAAAATTAATTACGCCCGGCAGCAATTCCAATTCATCAGTGAATTGTTCACTGACTTCAGTATTGCATTGATGCACGAATAGTTTGAAATCAGCAAGATCTATCTGATAATTATTAGTAAAAACACCACCTCTCATTACATTGAAAAGTGTATTTGAGTAGTGGCGCGCATTTATTAACTCATCATTCCCCAGCTGCAATCCATCTGCTCCTGCAACAATCTTAATCAGGTTGAAAGTGCCGGCGGCAATATCTTCTTCAAGCTTTTGAGCATGATTATCTTTATTCTTAATAAACCTATCCAGATTAACAACACCTGTGGCGTCCTTATTGACATCAGCAACTATGTACCAGCTAATCTCTTCGTCTTTTTCAAGCTTATGTTCAGTATTGATATAATATGCTCCCCTGGAAGCTAAAACATCTGATTCGGTACTGAGTTCTTCTCCGGTTCTAAAACTCTCCAATTGCTTATCGGAGAGCAGGTATTTAGCATTCTTGCCTGGCAGTACAGACCATACTGTTGTCGCTTTAAGTGCTTCACTTGGTTCCGCAGTGTCTACAGGAATTGAACTTAACAGAAACAATCCAAGTTTACTTTCAGAAAGCAGTTCATTCTTCCTGTATGCTTCCAACAGATTGCTGTATTCATTCTGAAAAGCATATTCAACTCCATAAGGGAGAATGTTTCTGATTCCGTCAAGTATTTCAATTTCCACGCCTGTTTTACTGGCGGTACTCAGTCTTGACTTTTTTATCCATCCAAATCTTTCACTGTTGTACCAGCCATATTTGAAGCTGACTTCAAGATCTGAATTTAATTCCTCGAATAATATCTTATTGCCGTGTACGCTCTTATAGAGGTTTCTTTCAATCCTGTAAATCTTCTCATAATCTTTTGCAAATGGTTCCCATAAACAGGTGCGACCGTTTTTTGTTACCAGACAAACGGTTTTACTACCGGTTTTATTCCGATAATCATGAATCTTGTCATCAGTGTAATATGGGAAAAGTGCATTGTCCCTATTCTTTCGTCCTGCAGAAAGTGAACCATTGCTTGAGATATACATCCAATGATCGGAGTCGCTCACAATGGTTATGAAAAAATCGGGCATCAGATGATAGTTACTTATCTTATAGTACTTCTCATCATCAATTTCAACAATATGTCCATCTATCACTGCCGGATCTATCTTCAGGTCTGTTTTGCCCAGGTATATATCTTTCCTTTCCATCCCCTGTTTTCTTCTCTTTATATTTTGCCTATTTATTATTGCGTTTTAAACTAAACAGCATCATTAATAAATAGATTTCAGCAGGTATTATCGCCTGTTGAAAATGATAATTCAACCCTTGTTTTAAAGCTGGACCTGAACTGTCTGCAGAGTATTTGCGTTAATAATAATTTCTGCATACTGACCCTTTATCTCAAGTTGATATGAAATTTTATTACCGGTAGTATTCAATAACTGCACACTGAGAACATTATTATCATTAATTGTTGCACATGCATGTAAATCATCTGCTCCAAGGTCATTCAGTATGGTTGATGTCTTAACAGCTTTATCGCCTGGCCTGATTGTCTTGCTAAATTGTGCTAACACATAATATATTGGGGTATAATATACCTGTTTAGTCTCTGTATTTATCATTACCGGAGCTCCGCAAAAATTACCGACATGGTTTGGTCCTCCCTTATGATCAAGCACAACATTCCAGTCAATCCATCCTGTAAGCCAATGATCGATACTTACTATAATGTTCCTGGCATATCTATGTACCGGTGTATATATTGGATGATCCTCACTTTTCACTCCTTCCCATGTGGCAGAATACCCCCAGTCGGTAGCATTTTCATTCCACCAGAAGGAATCATTATTAAACCAGTTACTTTCCTGGAATCTGACCGGATCTGTAATTCCTTCCGGGGCAGGTTTACCCAGATCATCTATACAGCCCTCAGTATGAAGAATTGCATGACCAGG
Organism: Bacteroidales bacterium; assembly: GCA_032127795.1. GTDB lineage: Bacteria > Bacteroidota > Bacteroidia > Bacteroidales > VadinHA17 > SR-FBR-E99. Next base: position 3,862 of record JAQBHM010000236.1, read on the forward strand.
AAACCTGGCCATAACACTATCGAACACTTCTTCATAGACTTTACAAGTACTCTCATACCAGTGAACTGCTGTGCCATATACATATCTGGCAGTCTCCTCATCGCCCAGGATTACATCTGTCCAATGTTTGAGTCCATCACGGTTCTGGTCATAAATAAGTAGATTTACGGCGGCGTTATTACCTGACTTAAGTTTCGGTCCCAAATAATTCTTAATAAACTGATTTTGTGTTTCTGGCGTAAAATTCATGCTTTCCCACTGACCGTTATTTCCATGAGGCTCATTAACAGGTGTAATCCCCCAGATATTAACTCCTTCAGATCTATAGGCATCAAGGTACTTAATCAGATAATCAGCATATGCTTCTTCATATTCCGGTTTCAGACTGCCTCCTTTTCCCTGGTAGTTATTTTCGGGTGAACCTGAGACATACCAGTCTTCAATATCTTTCATCCACGCCGGCGCAGTCCATGCTGAAGATACTATTCGTAGTTCTTTATCCTCCTGATTATTCTTAATTTCAAGTGCCTCCCTGATCATAGGCAACAAATCATAACTTTCATCTATGATACCCGGATATTCACTTTTACTGAATCCTTTGGTATCGGGCGCAATACTAAAGGACTCCAATAATATATCTCCGTCTTTATCCAAATAGGAATACCGACCTTCAACACAGAAATCACATGCGCCAATATGGGTTCTGGCCAAAGAAAAGTCAGCTCCTTTTACACCAAACAACTGTTCCATAATCTCCGCCCTTTTATCAGGATGAAGGTGAGCGAGCACGAAAGCCGAAGACTCTGTGAATGATGACCCTATGCCGTCAATTGTCTGCTTTAACATATCCGGATCTACACTAATAATAGTCCCTTCTGCTTTGCCTTTTATAAAACGTACATTTTCCTGTTCTGCTATTTTTTCACCACTCTCGGAGGTGATGTAAATTTTCTTTGTGGAAAGCATGGCA
>JAQBHM010000237.1:0-3151 GCA_032127795.1 Bacteroidales bacterium
AGACTGCCAATGTCATTGCTTCTGTTGTATGGAACAGCCCGGTGATTGCAGTTGATACTCATGTCTTTCGCGTTGCCCGGCGTATCGGGCTGGCTCCCGGTGCCAAAAGACCTCTTGAGGTGGAGCAGCGCCTCACGCGTCATATTCCGGAAGGTAAAAGACCATTGGCTCATCACTGGCTCCTTCTTCACGGCCGTTACATCTGTACTGCCCGAAATCCCCGCTGTAATGATTGCGAACTGTCACAATGGTGTGACTATTTTAAGAGACAAAATACTTTAACAACATAAATCTGTTCTGACACTTTTAAGATATAGTATATATCACTATTTTTATCCCTGTTAAATAAGCTGTTGCATATTATGTTATGAGCGACTCATATCCTTCTGTAGAAGACATGAAAGAGGAAAGCGGGAGAAATGGAAATTTCAACAAGATCATCTCTTCTATAGACCCTTCATCTGATGTTTCAGACCTGGCCTTTAACTCTACCAATCAGCTTATTACTCTCAGTAACCTGGTGACGGGTGAATATGTTGAGGTCAATCAGGCATTTCTCGATACACTCGGGTACAGGAAAGAAGAGATAATCGGTAAGACCTCCGATGACATTCAGCTTTATGTTGACCTGGTCCAGAGCCGCAATTATATCCGTCTTCTGGCAAGGCTAATGAAGGTCAAAGACCTTGAGATCAAATTGCGCCTCCGGTCCGGTGAGGAGAGACCGTTTCTCTTCAGCGCACAGACAATATTTGCGGGTGATGATGTTTACCTTATCACCTTCTACAATGATATAAGTGCGATAAACTCTGGTCATGCCCGTGCTGAATCCGAAAAGATCCTCAAGGAAGTCTTTGACACCATGAGCAGCTATGTGGCAATTTTCAGGTATTCCAATGACAACAGGTTTTATATAATAGATTTCAACTTTCGTGCGGAGGAGATTGAGCAGGCAGGCCGTGACGAGGTATTGGGCAAAGAGCTGGAGGAAACTCCGCTGGCCGGAAACATTCCTCTCAGAACCCTTCTTGAGAATATTGTGACACAGCAGGAATCCCAGCGCATGCCAATCATGCCGGGAGGTCTCGATGAAGCCGGTTATTACATAGGGCTTCTACTTTCATCAGGAGATATCGTAGTTACCTGGGAAGCCGGTCAGCATCAAAAGGAAAGAGAGAATGAAATACTCAAGCAGGGAATAGTCTTTGAGACCTTTGCAGAGTTGCTGCCTGAGATGATAATGGAGATTGACTCCTCCGGGCGCATCACTTTTATAAATACACAGGGTATGATGACCCTGGGATTCAACAATACTGATATTCAGAACGGTGTCTCAGTTACTGACCTTCTGGAGAAGGATGAGATGGAGAGATTGATGAAGGAACTTTCCGATCTGACAAAACCCGGGCAGATCACCTTTAATGAATATCTCCTTTTTACCAAGCAAAAGAAAAGGGTAACTGTGCTCTTCCATGCCGGGCCCATATTCTCACGCAAGACTCTCACCGGATACAGATGCGTACTTACTGACGTTAGCAGGCACAAGGATTACGAGTTACAGCTCTCCACGGAGAAGGCCATGCTGGAGCATCTTATAGATGCTGCACCTGAAGCTATTGTCCTTACTGACTTTGAGGGCCGGGTGATGAGGATCAATATCGGATTCACAAAACTCTTCGGCTACACTCCTGAAGAAGCCAAGAACAGAATGATTGATGACCTCATCGTTCCCAATGATCTGAGGGAAGAGGCTATAAAGATTGATGAGGATGCGCTTATCGGCGATACTGCAGTACTTGAAACAGTCAGAAATGATAAACTGGGAAACAGAATCAATGTCTCCCTCATAGCTTCCTCAGTCATCGCAAATGATCAGCCTATTGCATTTCTGGGCATTTACCGCGACATTACCCGGGAGATTAAAAGCCGGCTGATGCAGGATATACAGTATAACATTTCAACTGTTGCTCTTCAGGATTTTGACATTTTCGACATTTACCCTACCATCGTCAAGGAGATAAGCAGGTTATGGAACGTAAACAACTTCTTTATTGCTCTGTACAGCCGTGAGAAAGACACACTTAACTTCCCGTTTTTTGCAGATGAACGTGACCACTTCCAGGAGACAGATGCCAAGAATACGCTGACAGGGTGGGTAATCAAAAATAACAAGGCCGTGCTCCTTGATGAGAATGATATCCTGCAGATAGAAAAGACCGGAGCCATAAGCCTGGTAGGCTCCCCCTGTAAAATATGGATGGGTGTGCCCCTCAGGATGGATGATGAAGTGATAGGTGCCATATGTCTCCAGGATTATAAGCAGGTTGACGCCTTCAACAATGATGACCTCCAGGTATTTGAATTCATTGCAAACCAGATGGTCCTTACCATCAAGCGGAGGAAGATGCTTGACAATCTGATTACAGCACGGAAGAGGGCTGAGGAAGCTGCACTCTCAAAGCAGCAGTTCATGTCAACCATGAGCCATGAAATAAGAACACCGCTCAATGAGGTTATAGGTATCACCAACCTTTTGCACCAGGGTAATCCCAGGGAAGACCAGATGGATTTCATCAAGACTCTCAGGTTTTCTGCCAACCATCTTTTGACACTTGTCAATGACATTCTTGACTATAACAAGATGGAGGCAGGAAAGATTGTCTTTGAAAAAACCGAGTTTGACCTGGGAAGCCTAATTGATGAAATCAAAAGATCATACAGCCACAGAGCCGGGGAAAAGGGTCTCACATTCACACTTGAAAAAGCAGAGGACCTTCCTTCTGAACTGATAGGTGACCCTATAAGGTTAAACCAGATACTGTCGAATCTGCTATCAAATGCCATGAAATTCACTCTTGAGGGTGCAGTCATTTTGAAAGCGGGCGTGAAAGAGCGAAGGAAAAGCAAAGTGCTCCTGGAGTTTTCCGTAGAAGATACCGGTATAGGCATTCCTGAGGATAAAATTCTTGAGGTCTTTGAAAGTTATACCCAGGCATCACCTGACACCACACGTAAATTCGGAGGTACAGGACTGGGATTGGCAATATGTAAAAGGCTTGTTGACCTCCAGGGAGGCAAAATAAGCCTTGTCAGTACTCTTGACAAGGGATCAGTCTTCACCTTCCTGCTTGAATACTCTATTCCGGCTACT
>JAQBHM010000238.1:0-3980 GCA_032127795.1 Bacteroidales bacterium
AAGTACCCTCGCTTCTCGGGATAAGGAGGTATTCGAAGACCTTGCTGCCTGACCCGGCACCTCCCCCCTTTATGTTTATTTTGGGATCATACTTCTCGATTCCCTGGGGAAAGGTGATTACAGGCGTACCTGCCAGGCTCAGATTGCCTGAACCCTTAAGGGTTACGGTGTATGTAAGGGCATCATTAACTTCGATCTCTGTTTTGCTCAAAGATGACGATATATCAAATGAGCCTACGGCTCCGTAAAAGTCTGAAGGCGCCGGTGCTGGCAGGGGCTTCACCTTTATGGTGGAGACTTCTGAAGAGACGTTACGCGGCACGGTTGTCACGCTGGAGAAGAAACTGTCAAAGAAAGGGTCTCCGCCTTGTCCGCGCTGCTGAACCATTGCTGTTATCTGTACCGGATCAATTTTTATCTCGCCCGGCACCTGAGGAAAGAGCACGAACCTCTGAAGCACCCCTGTACCATATTCGGTTCCGCCAATCACTTCTGACTGCAGGGACTTCAACGGAGGGGTCTCAATCTCTTCCCTGAGAAAACCTTTGAAGTCAGGATATCTCAGGTCATTGATGCCTGAAAGGTTAATCCGGGTGTAAAGTTTTATGGTTACCGTCACCGGCTGCCCTACAAACACTTCATTATCACTCATGATCATCCTCAGTGATACTTCGGATCCTGCTGAGGGCGACTGCTGATCTCTTCCTGATGCCGCTGCCTGCTGTCCCGGACCGGTACCAGAAGCAGCTGCAGAACCGCCAGGTACTACCTCAATCTCAACCTGAGAGGATGCGACAGTCAGCTTTTTGGCAGTATACTGTGCCGGAGGAATGATATACTTTCCTGTCTCCCGGGCCACGATATAATATATAAGGGTTGTGGTGGAGACCGAAGTCACCTCACCGTTTATCCACTGCACATTACGGCTGGTAGATGTCTGAGGGCCGGAGACCGTAAATGAAGGATCAAATACCGGAGGCTGAAAACGGCCCTCAGTAGAGTTGACAGAGTAGACTATCCTGAACCCCTGACCGGCAACAGCCGTGGAGGGTGCATCAACAGTTACGGCAATCTCCTGGGCCATAAGGCTGAAGGAAAGTATCATAAACCCCGTTGTCAGCAATATCTTTCTCATACCTCCCTGATTACCAGTTTTTAATTACCCTTGCCTTTGCTCCTTTGGCCTTTTCGCGCTGCACCTTATCCTGGGTATTTTTCTCAGCAGCAGAAAGAGCCTCCAGCAAACGCCTGGCATCATCACGATTCATAGTACCCTGCTGCTGATCCTGCTGATTGTTTTCCTGTTGCTGATCCTGCTGATCATTCTTATTATCCTGATTATCCTGATTCTGATCAGGTTTATCTTTATTCTTTTCCTGGTCCTGCTGCTGCTGTTTCTCCTGTTGCTGCTGCTTCTCAAGCTGGTCCTGGGCATAGGCAAGGTTATACTTTGTCTCCATCTTTCCAGGCATTAGCTTTAGCGAATTTATATACGCCTCAATGCTTTCCTTATACTTCTGATCTTTCAATAAGGCATTACCGAGGTTGTAATAACCCTCTGCCTGCCTGATGGTGTCACTGTAATCAGCCACAACGCTGCCAAACTCGCCTGCTGCCTCACCAAACCTGCCCTGTTTGTAAAGTGCATCTCCCAGGTTGAAACCGGCATCCGCGGTTGAAGCTTCCTGGCCCTGAGCCTTGCGATACATTGCTTCGCTGCCCTGGAATTCGCTTTTACTGTAAAGCCTGTTTCCCTTTCTTATATACTCCTTTTCATTCTGCCCATAAATGAGCAATGGCATCATCATTAAAACGAAGCTGAAAAGCAGTATTTTCAATGGTAGCCCTTTTGTCATTGCTTTGAACCGTTTTTATCTTCGTTAAGAATACTCAGTCGCCGCAGAAAATGATTCCTGCGGTCCATAATGAAGACATCAGCAAGGAGAAATATCAGCATAAGGACAGCCGGAACCAGGAACTGGTCATTATATTCGGTATACATTACACCTGCGGTCTCTGATTTCTTCATCTTCCCGATATCATTATAAATTTCATTCAGCCCGAGGCTGGTGTTATTGGCTCTTATATACCTTCCGGCGGCGGCGGCGGCTATCTTCTTCAGGTACTCTTCGTCAAGCTTTGAAATCACTGTATTGCCGTCCTGGTCCTTCAGGTATTCCCTTTTTCCGTTCAGGGTTAAAGGGATTGGAGATCCGGTAGGTGATCCGATACCAATTGTATGTATCACCACTCCCTTTTCTCCGGCCGCTTTAGCCATTGCCAGAGCATCATCCTCATGATTTTCACCGTCAGTTATTATTACAAGTGCCCTGCTCCTGTCACTTGCAGGAGAGAATGATCTCATACCCAGGTCTATGGCAGTACCAATTGCTGTTCCCTGTTTTGATACGACGCCGGGACCTGCTGATTCGAGAAACATCTTGGCTGATAAATAGTCATTTGTAATAGGGATCTGTGTGTAGGCATCTCCTGCAAAGAGAATGAGTCCTATTCTGTCATCACGTAACTGGTCAACGAGCTGGGAGATAGCCTGCCTGGCCCTGTCGAGCCTGCTTGGTGAGATATCCTCAGACAGCATCGAATTACTCACATCCAATGCGATGATGACTTCCACTCCTTCTCTCTTTACCTCCTCCAGTTTGGATCCGAACTGGGGTCTGGCAATAAGAATCACGGCAAAGATAAATGAGGCAAGCCTGACGAAGAATTTCAGGATCATGCGCCCCGGAGAATAATCGGGCGATAATCTTTTCAACAGTGCACGGTCGCTGAACTTGTCCCTTGCAAGTCTCCTTCTCCTGTTGCCGATGATCCATATAATGATCAGTACCGGCACCAGTAGGAGCATATAAAGCATTTCAGGCTGTGCAAATCTGAATGTACTCATCGCTTCCCTGTTCTATGACATGTTTTTCATTAACAAATACCTGAGAAGCAGTTCTGTTGTCAGCAGCAACGCTGCAGCCAGTGCCCAGGGCATAAAGATCTCTTCCCTTTTACTGTGCTCTCTGGTCTCTATTTTTGACTTTTCGAGTTTGTCAATTTCACTGTAAACCTGCTGCAGGCTTGTATTATCTGTGGCCCTGAAGTACATCCCTCCCGTCATAAGAGCAATCTTTTCGAGGAGTGCCTCATCTATCTCTACCTGCATCTTCTGGTATTGTATACCAAAGGGAGTCTGTACCGGGTAGTCAGCATAACCCATGCTGCCTACTCCTATCGTATAGACCCTGATACCGAATGTTTTGGCTATTTCTGCAGCCGTAAGGGGGTCAATGGCTCCCCTGTTGTTAACCCCGTCAGTAAGGAGTATGATTACCTTGCTGATGGCATCAGAATCCTTGATCCTGTTAATTGCCGTGGCAAGACCTACGCCAATAGCGGTTCCGTCTTCAATGATGCCGCTTTTTACCTCGCGGAGCAGGTTAATGAGCACTGCATGATCTGAGGTGAGCGGGCACTGGGTGAAACTCTCACCACTGAACACTGTCAGCCCCATGCGGTCATAAGGTCTTCCGCTGATAAACTCAGTAGCCACATTTTTGGACGCTTCCAGGCGGTCAGGATTGAAATCACGTGCAAGCATACTGCCTGAAATATCAATGGCCAGTACAATATCAATTCCTTCTGTTGTGGAGCTCTGCCATTTGTCAACATTCTGCGGTCGTGCAATGACAATTATGACAAGGGACAGCACCATCAGCCGAAGTCCAAAGAGAATGTGCCTGAGGTAATGCCTGAATGTTTTCTCCCTTTCACCGAAAAACCGGGCTGTAGAAAGGTTGACTGATGCATGAACCCCTCCCCGGCGCCAGAGATAATATGCAAGCAGCAGGGGTATAAGCAGCTCAAACCAGAGGAACCATCCGTTCTCAAAAACAATGTTATGCATGGCCTTCTCCTTTCTTCTCTTTTCCTTCTTCCGGAGGCTGAACCGCTACACTCTGCCTGGTCTTTTC
>JAQBHM010000239.1:0-4835 GCA_032127795.1 Bacteroidales bacterium
CTCTCCGGACCGGAACCCCAGCGCTCAGTCCTGAAGAAAAAGGTCAAAGCTGCAGCAGATGATATGCATCTTGTAATACTGGAAGGTACTGGCGTTCATAATACTGTTTCCCGCACTGATAATGTCACAGTTGTGTCCAACCCTGACACCATGTTGTTGAAAGAGGTGATCATGGGCAGTGCTGCAGTGATAAGCAGATCAGGATATACCACAATTATGGAACTGTTGTCACTTGAGAAGGGAGCCATAATAATCCCTACCCCGGGACAGCCTGAACAGGAGTATCTGGGCATGTCACTGAGTGGAATTTGCGGTTTTATAATGATAGGTCAGAATAAAATCACCCAAATAAAAATGATTTCTCCAGAAAGATTAAAAGTGGTTGCAGGCCTTTGTGGTGACAGCAGCCCTCTTCTTGAAAGGGCCCTTGATCTGCTAATTGAGAAGAAAATGGAGAGAGAGTGACATCACTGCGGCACCCGTAATAAAACCTGTCAGCACTTCACCGGACTTATGTTCCTCAAGGTAAAGCCTTGATGTCAGCACTGCCCCGCAGACAATTAAAAGTATTATAATATGACTGACCGAGACGATGTTGAACCTGAAGATCATGAAGCCGGCCAGGGCCAGCAGCCCTCCTGTACTTGCAGCATGGAGCGAAAGCCTGTAAAAGAATGTGATAAAGAGTGTTGCCAGTGTCACAACAGCTATTGATACAAAATATGCCTTGATCAGACTCGGTACAGGAACTTTCAGAAGCAGCAAAGCAGTTATGGAGTACATGACCAGGCTGAATGTCAAAAGTATTATACGTTCACTTCGCTCCTGGGCAAATACTGATTTGATAATTCCTCTTGAGTAGAAGACGGCAGTCATTGATAAGGGGATGATTACATTATTTGCCGTCACCAATATGAAGATGCCTCTTTTTATGTTAAACGGGATATACGAAAGAAGTGTAGGGGCACTGTAAATAATGATAAGCCCGAACAATGGAATAAACACCGGATGAAACAACACTGAAATAACGGTTGCTGTCTTCTGCGTCCACTTCATTTTCATTGCGTTCATTTCATTTCCTTCCTCATTCTTGCTACTGGAATATTCAACTGTTCACGGTATTTGGCAACCGTCCGTCTGGCTATCTGGTAACCCTTTTCCTGAAGGATCTCCGTCAGCTTCTCATCTGTCAGGGGTCTGCGTTTGTCTTCATTGCCGAGACATTCCTGCAGTATCCTTTTTATTTCCCTTGTTGAGACCTCGTCTCCGCTGTCTGTCTGCATGCCTTCTGAAAAGAAGAACTTTAAAGGAAATATCCCGAAATGCGTCTGTATATATTTGCTGTTTGCAACACGTGAGATGGTGGAGATGTCAAGTCCGGTCATTTCAGCAACATCTTTCAGTATCATCGGCCTTAGCCTGGTATCATCGCCCTCAATGAAATACTCTTTCTGATATTCAAGTATGGCGTTCATTGTCAGGAGAAGAGTATTCTGCCTTTGTTTCATGGCGTCAATAAACCATTTTGCCGAATCGAGCTTCTGCTTGACAAAAAGCACCGCATCGCGGTTTTGTTTATTTGTTGCCTTGTCACGGGAATAGGTCTGGAGCATCTCACTGTAACCCTTGCTTACCCTCAGCTCAGGAATATTCCTGTTATTCAGGCTTAGCTCGAGGCCGAAATCAGCCTGATCAAGAACAAAGTCAGGTATTATCTGCTGCGCTGACTTGCTGTAGGGGTCAGTAACAGATCCGCCCGGTTTCGGATTCAGCTTCAGCACTTCGTCAATTATGAGTTTCATCTCTTCCTCGCCCAGGCCCATCCGGGTCATTATTTTCTCATAATGTCTTCGTGAAAACTCCTCAAAGTATTGGTCAAGTACCGTTGTTGCCAGGGTGACAGCCCGTGAAGACTGATTCTTCCTTGAAAGCTGCAGAAGGAGGCACTCGCGAAGGTCACGTGCCCCTACGCCGGCGGGTTCCAGGTCATGGACTATCTCCAGCACTGAGGTAAGCTCCTCCGTGTCAGTGGTGATATTCTGAAGGAAGGCAAGGTCATCAACCATATTCTCAACCTCCCTGCGAAGGTATCCGTCCTCATCAATATTGCCTATGATATATTCTCCCAGTAACTGCTCTCTTTCATTGGAAGCCCGCAGATTGAACTGCGAAATGAGAGTATCGTGGAAAGAGGGACCGGCGGAAAAAGGTATCTCATCCTTTCGGTCTTCATCCCTGGAGGTGTTATTTATCTGGAGGCGGTAGTCAGGAATATCCTCATCATTGAGATAATCGTCAAGAGAGAACTCATCCTGCTGCGCCTCAGTCTGTTCCTCGGCACCATCGTCCTCCCCGGGCCTTTCCTCCTCCTCATCAGGGCCCTCCTCCAGTGCCGGGTTCTCCTCCAGCTCCTTTTTTATTCTCTGCTCCATCTGCATGGCAGGAACCTCGAGCAGCTTGATCATCTGTATCTGCTGCGGTGATAGTTTCTGAAGCAGTTTTTGCTGTAGCTTCTGATTGAGCATGACCTGTTTCTCTCCCCCCCCGGTTAAAATTCTGCGTTGCGCGGAGTGCGCGGGAAAGGCACCACATCGCGTATGTTCTGCATCCCTGTCATGAAGAGTATGAGTCTCTCAAAGCCCATCCCGAAACCTGAATGAGGTGCAGTGCCAAACCGGCGTGTGTCAAGATACCACATCAGGTCTTTCTCCGGCATATTCATATCCCTGATCCTGCCCCTCAGTTTTTCAAGATCCTCTTCCCTCTGTGACCCGCCAATAATTTCTCCTATGCCGGGGAAAAGGACATCCATGGCCCTCACAGTCTTGCCGTCATCATTCTGTTTCATGTAGAAAGCCTTTATCTCAGAAGGATAATCAATGAGTATGACCGGCTTTTTAAAATGTGTCTCCACCAGGTAGCGCTCATGCTCTGCCTTCAGGTCACAGCCCCATCCTACCTGGTATTCCCACTTGCGGTCAGCAGCCTCAAGTATCTTTATGGCCTCCGTATAAGGAAGCCTTACGAAACTGTTGGCCACAACAAACTCCAGCCTGGTTATCAGTTCCCTGTCAATCATTTTATTCAGAAACTCCAGGTCTTCGCGACAGTTCTCCAGGGCATACCTGATCAGATATTTGAGAAAATCCTCTGCCAGATCCATGTTATCATTAAGGTCCCAGAAGGCCATTTCAGGCTCTATCATCCAGAATTCTGCCAGGTGCCGGGGCGTATTGGAGTTCTCGGCCCTGAAGGTCGGTCCGAAAGTGTAAATCTCGCCCAGTGCCAGCGCTCCCAGCTCTCCCTCGAGCTGCCCGGAGACGGTAAGGTTGGTTGATTTCCCGAAGAAATCAGTGGTGAAATCCACCACCCCATCTTTGGTTCGCGGAAGGTTGTCCAGATCAAGGGTGGTAACCCGGAACATCTCACCGGCACCTTCGGCATCACTGCCCGTAATGATAGGCGTGTGCAGATAATAAAAACCCCTGTCATTGAAGTATTTGTGTACTGCAAATGACATAGCGTGCCTTATGCGGAACACAGCACCAAAAGTGTTGGTGCGAAACCGCAGATGGGCTATCTCACGAAGGAATTCCATCGAGTGTCCCTTTTTTTGCAGGGGATAGGTCTCCGGATCACATTTGCCATACAACACAAGCTCGTCAGCCTGTATCTCTACATTCTGTCCCTGACCCTGCGATGATACCAGCGTGCCAGTGGCTCCTATGCTTGCTCCCGTAGTTATATCTTTTAACAGATCTGCCGAAAATGAACCAAGGTCAACAACTACCTGGATGTTATTGATAGTTGAACCGTCATTAAGTGCAATGAATGCCACATTTTTTATCTCTCTCTTGGTCCTGACCCAGCCCTTTACCAAAACTTTCTCTCCCGCTACCGGAGATGTAAGAAGCTCTTTTACTTTTTTTCTTTTCATCAATTATCTCGCTTTATGAAAACAAAAATAGTAATAAGTTCGGCTCCCCGCTATGCTATACTGATATTCGGCACTATTTTTGTGCAATGCCCTCCACAATAAAACTTTTCTCAATATTTTCATAAGCTGTCTCTATTTGAATTATCTTTCGAAAAAGGTAATTTTACATTTCTAAACAGAAAAGGTACATAAACATGGAAGTAGACAGCAAAATAATAGTTGTGCCATGGGACTTCACCCCTGTAGCGGAATATGCTTTATTGCATGCAGTTAAGATTTCACGCATGACCCATAATGACATATGCCTTCTTCATATTGTTGAAAAGATAACCACTGACGGCGGGTTGAAGGCAAAGCAGGCTGCCATGGAGGTAAAGGCTGCTGAAACGAATCGTAATTTCGGCGTGGTGGTCAAGACACATGTTCAGCGGGGAACTATCTTCAAGCAGATTGCGGAGTTTGTAAATGACCGCGGCGCCTCCCTGGTGATAATGGGAACCCACGGCATTGTCGGGATGCAAAAATGGACAGGCAGCTGGGCCCTTAAAGTAATTGCCAAATCAAAAGTACCTTTTATGGTTGTCCAGGCACCGCCAAAAGACCAGGAGAGGTATCATAAGATCGTCTTTCCCGTCGACTTCAGATCGGAAGAGAAAGAGAAGCTCTCAATTGCCATTTTCATGGGCAAATATTTTGACTCAAAGATCTATATCCTCAAGGCAACAAGAAAAGATGAGTCACTGGCTAAAAAAACCAACCTGAACCTCAACTTTACCGTCAGGATGCTCATACAGAATAATATAGAGTATGAGATACAGGATATAGCCACGGAAAATATGCCTGAACGGACTATTGAGATTGCCCAGGAGCTTGAGGCTGACCTGATAGTGATAATGAC
>JAQBHM010000240.1:0-9299 GCA_032127795.1 Bacteroidales bacterium
AGGTTTCTGTATCATGGCATCTTCCTATCCGCATGGTTATAGCTCAGATTTAAATATATCTTAAGGTATTCTTCAGACAAACGGTTATCATCCTTATTGGTGTTTCTATCCTTCACCATGATGAAGGAATGATTCAGTCAGTTTTCATAAAACCTGCCCTTAAACACGCAGAAAATCTGACTCTTTAAATCGGTAATATGTATGATATATTAAGACCCAGAGTATCTTATTATACTCTAAATTACTCATCATTACATATTTAACAAAAATGTTTAAGATATTACAAATTATTTGAATTCTCTGGAATATGATTTAACTTACAAGGGCAAACCTTTAACTTAATTAACATATTCCATGAAAAAACTATTACTGTTCATCTTATCAGTATTAATTTTTAATATTGGTATGGCTCAAACGAGAGTTACCGGGACGGTAACCTCGGCAGACGATGGCTCTCCAATCCCTTATGCAGTGGTCCTGTTGAAGGGCGCCAGGGGAGTCGGAACAAACACAGATCTCGAAGGCAAATACACCCTGAACAACGTCCCGTCAGACGCTGTTCTTGTCTTCAGCTATGTTGGATATAAAACAACAGAGATTCCCGTAGAAGGGAGGACTGTTGTTGACATTGTAATGGTAACATCAGCGCTAAACCTCGATGAGGTTATCGTAATTGCCTACGGCACCTCAACAAGAGGAACATTCACGGGCGCTGCCAGTGTTGTAAATAGCGATGCCATCAGAGATGTGCCCACACTCTCATTTGAGAATTCAATGGGCGGCAAGGTGGCAGGCCTGCAGATAACAACTCTCTCGGGTCAGGCAGGCTCTACATCGTCAATCAGAGTACGTGGTATAGGATCAATGAATGCATCCAACGAACCTCTATATGTTGTTGACGGTGTACCTGTAATTTCCGGTAACGTTACCCAAATGGGTATATACACCACCAGTAACGTGATGAGCACCATTAATCCCAATGACATTGAGTCTATCACAGTTCTGAAAGATGCGGCAGCCTCCTCCCTCTACGGCTCAAGGGCTGCAAACGGGGTAATCGTTATTACAACAAAACAGGGAAAACTGGGTAAGCCTGTGGTCAATTTCAAAGCCTCTGTGGGCATGACCCCCTCATTTGCCACAGACAACTATGAAGTTGCCAGCCCAGAAGAACAGGTTGAGCTCTATTATGAAAACTTCTGGAATGCCGGTGTTGTTTATGAAGGTGACACCTACGAGGAAGCAAGTGCCAGCGCTCTTGCGCAGCTGAATAAAAGATTTAACAAGCATGGCTATATTTTCACCGCTCCTGACAATACTGTCAATTCACTTACAATAGGCGGTGAAAGAGCTGGAACTTATTTTGACTGGGAAGAGATTGTATTCCGTACGGCTGTCTACCAGTCATATGACCTGTCAGTAAGCGGAGCCACAGACGCATCCAGTTACTACACCTCATTCTCTTATACCAAGGATCTGGGTCGCAGTGTTATTAATGAATTTAACCGAATCACCGGCAGGATCAACTTCACACAGAAAGCCGGCAAACATATTGAGTTTGCAACCAACATAAATATCTCCAACAGCGAGAAGGAGGGGTTTAATGATACCCGTTCCACGGGCAACAACTATTTCCTCCAGCAACGCAACTTGCTGTGGGGTCTTTACTGGCCAACGGACTACCAGACAGGTGACCCATGGACCGCCAGGTATGGCAGTTATGCCTATAACCCGGTTTATTACAACCAGCAGTGGGAGAACAGCTCAAAAACGATGCGGCTTTTGGCAAATGAGGCTGTAACCATCAATATACTTCCTTCCCTGAACCTGAAGTCAATTTTCTCATATGACAATGCCCAGACATTTGACCACCTGTATTTCAGCGCATTGCACTTCAACGGTGCGGGTGTCAATGGATCTGTTGATGAAATGAGCACCAATATCAGAAAGATTGTCTCTTCAACCACCCTGAACTTCAATAAGGAGATTGCTCCGAAACATACTGTAGGGGCTTTACTGGGATGGGAAGCAGAAGATAATAAATCAGACTACCAACGTGCCTCAGGTACCAATCTGCCAACAAGTGCACTCCATACTGTTGCTACTGCTGGCAAACTGGATGCAAGCGCTTACTTCTGGGGCAATACAATGCTTTCAATGTTATCACGTGTAGAATATAACTATGACGACAAATATTATGTTTCGGCCTCATTCCGCCGTGATGGTTCATCAAGGCTGGGGGATGCTTCCCGATGGGGTAACTTCTGGTCTGTAGCTGGATCATGGAGAATTGACAAAGAGAATTTCATGCAGGACATGCCACAGATAAGCAGTCTGAGGCTGAGAGCATCCTACGGAGTTAACGGCACACTTCCGTCGTCAAACTACGGATGGCGTTCACTGACAAGCTATTCAAACAAATATATGGAACAGCCGGGTGGAGGTGTTAGCACCATTGCAGATGCCAACCTCTCATGGGAGACAAGCTATACATCAAATATAGCACTCGAGTTCGGATTCTTTGAACAGAGACTGGCAGGGTCAATAGAATATTTTACCAGAGATTCCCGGGACCTTTTGCAGGACGTACCCATCTCTACTGTAACAGGTTTTGGTTCCACCCTGAAGAACGTAGGAGAGATTAACAACAGTGGTATTGAAATTGAACTTTACGGTGATATCATGAAAAAAGGTGATTTTACCTGGAGTGCAGGTCTCACCGCCTCTCATGTGAAGTCTACAGTTACAAAGCTTTACGGAGGACAGGATATTATATGGTATGACCCAACCGGCGGTGATGCCAGGGCTAAGTATATCTACCAGGAGGGTCAGTCTACTCTTGCGCTGTATGGCCGTGAGTGGGCCGGCGTGGAGCGGGAGACAGGAAAGAACCTCTGGTTTCTCAATAATGATCTGACACCCGATCTTTCTGTTGACGGAAGACCTGTCACCTACGATTACCGGGATGCCTCTGAGGTCATTATAGGTGATATTCATCCAAAACTGTTCGGGGGTTACAATACCGAGGTGAGCTGGAAAGGACTGTCACTGTCACTGAACTTTATCTACAAGTTGGGAGGATATTCATATGACAGGGCAGGAAAGGATGTCAATGATGACGGTTACTACTGGGAAAGGATCATGTCGCAGGATGCCTATGACAACAGGTGGACACCTGAAAACAAGGATGCGATATATCCGATGCGTATAGCTATAGACCTTGAAGATGTAAACCAGTACAGCAGCAGGCATATGCACCCGGCTGACTTTACGAGGCTTAAGAGCATGACCCTGGGTTATAATCTTCCCAAAAACATAGTCAACAAGGTCAGTATTTCCAGTGCAAGAATTTACTTCAACGGTGCAAACCTGTTGACTCTTGCCAAGCACAAGGTTTATGACCCTGAGGTATCAGAATACGGTACCAGGGGATGGGAATTACCTATCGGGAAGACATACACCTTCGGAATTGAAACCAGTTTCTAATATAAAAAGATGCTACAATGAAAAAGATAAATATAATACTGACAATACTGGGCATCATTCTGCTTTCATCTTGTGAGGATTTTCTGGATATCAAGCCGAGCAACTCTGCGGCTGCAGAGACATCCATAACCAATGCGGCCGATGCCAAAGTGGCCATTAACGGCCTGATGAGCAAGATGACCTCGTCTAATTATTACGGCAGGAATTTCGTCATTTACGGAGATGCCAAAGGTGGCGACTTTGCCATACGTTCACAGGGAAGGGGCCTCGATGCACTTTATTCATTTAACCATTCAGCCTCCTCGAATTCATATTCAGGGTTCTGGTCCCAGATATACCATAACATTCTGCAGGCTAACAACCTTATTTTGAATATCAACAAGATTGAGGAAGCAGGAAACGGGACGGCTGCTCTGAGTGAATATAAAGGGCAGGCTTTGACAGCGAGGGCACTGATGTATTTTGACCTTGTCCGCCTCTACGGTAAACCCTACAATATGGACAAGACATCTTACGGTGTGCCGCTTATCCTTGAACCTCTTGACGCTTCAGATCAGCCGACAAGAGCATCTGTTGAGGAGGTTTACACGCAGATATTGAAAGACCTTACCGATGCAGCCCCGCTTCTTTCCAAATCTGTTCTTCGCGGTTACCTGAACTATTATGCAAACAAGGCAATTCAGGCAAGAGTCAACCTTTATATGGAGAATTACGCCGGCGCGATGACTGCAGCTGAAGAGATCATCAATGATCACAAGTATTCACTATATTCAAATGCCAATTGGGTGAGTTCCTGGTCAAACCAGTTCGGCTCGGAGTCAATTTTTGAGCTGGGCATTTTCCCTGCCGAGGCAGACCTGCTGACTGGGTCACTAGGATATTATCTCCTGAGACAGGCAACTGTAAAAAGTGCCATGGGCTGGTTTATGGCAAGCGATTACTGGATCACCCGTATGTCAGAAGATCTGACCGATGTTCGCTGGGGCATAATGGATTATGACGAAAGCTCGAACACCCGCTTTGGCTCATGCAGAAAATACGCCGGAGTAGATCTCCTTGGCGACAAGGGCTCAGCCTCAGCCGTTAACGTGAAGGTCATCAGGCTCTCCGAGATTTATCTCATTGCTGCCGAGGCTGCCTTAAACCTGCCTACACCTGACAAAGCCAAAGCAGTACTTTACCTGAATGAGATACGTAAAAGGTCTCCCAATCTGGCTCCTGCCGATGAGGCCACCGTTACGCTTGACATGATAATGAATGAGAAGAGCAAGGAATTTTTTGCCGAAGGCTACAGGTTTTTTGATATGATACGCCTTAACAGGTCCATTGAGTTCAATGACGAGTTTATTTATCCTGCTGTTCTGATCTCGCATCGCGATAAGATCATAGACAGGACGTTCTACAAGGTCGTGCTTCCTATCTCGCAGGCCGAGCTGGATGCAAATCCTGCAATTAAACCTCAGCAAAACACTGGCTATTAGGTTTATTATAAATCTGATTTTGAGGGTGCCTTAATTAAGGCACCCTTTTTTTGCCCCGGCCCCATCCAGTCTGTATAATGCAAAAAAGCAGGCCTCAAACCTGCTTTTCCTGTGGAGGTAAGGGGAATCGAACCCCTGACCTCTTGACTGCCAGTCAAACGCTCTAGCCAACTGAGCTATACCCCCAAAGCGGTGCAAATATAAAAATATTTTTCAACTTATGCCACATTAGAATACTGCTCTTGTAGGGAGAAAAACTATTTTGTAACTTTGTACTCAGGACTAATTAAAAAGCAATGGAATCAAAAAAAAGCGATAAGGCAAATCTTGAAAACAAAAAGTCAATATTCCTGCAGATTGGTATTATAGTTGCCATCCTGGTTTCGCTGGTCGCATTTGAGTGGACCACAGGTGAAAGAGGCCCTTCAGCCTTTGACGGCATGTCGGAAGAAGCCATAGAGGAGGAGCAGATCCCCGTCACTGAGGAAACACCACCAGAGGAGGTTCCCCCTCCTGAAGTTACTGTTACAGACCTCTTCGAGATCGTTGAAGATGATGTTGTGATTGACTCACAGGTGAAATTTGAAGATGATGAGACCTCAGAGGATAAGGTTGTGGAGATTTATGCCCCTGTAATCAACATGGATGCTGAAGAGACGGAAGACGAGATCTTCGTTATAGTTGAAGACATGCCCACCTTCAAGGGCGGTGACATCAATAAATTCCGTGACTGGGTTCAGAAGCGCGTCCGTTACCCTGAGCTGGCTGCTGAAAACGGCATCCAGGGAAGGGTCTTTTTAACTTTCGTTGTTGAGACCAACGGAACAGTGAGCGGTGTGAACATCACCCGCAGTGTTGACCAGTTGCTTGATGAGGCTGCAAAAGAAGCCGTTGCCGCATCACCTAAGTGGGAGCCTGGCATGCAGCGCGGCCGTCCCGTCCGCGTACGGTATTCAATACCCATCATATTCCAGCTACAGTAAATTTCACCCTAAAATAATTTATGAAGAAGATTTATCTGGTACTATTTGTCACCGCACTGCTTTTGGCAGGCTGCGGATCATCAAAGAAACAGCTTGAGTCCGGCAATTATGACGCTGCCATAGATAAGGCAGTGAAAGCTCTTCGCAAGGACTCTGACAGCCCAAAGGATATTGAAAGCCTTGAGCGCGCAATGAAAATCGTTACCGAGCGTGATAATGAACGCATAAGGTATCTTAAGCTGGAAGGCAGGCCTGATGCCTATGATGAGATCTATCTGATCTATAAAAATATGAGTGACAGACAGGCCCTGGTACGCACCGTTACTCCCCTGGACTATAACGGAAGAACGGTCCAGTTCCCCTATGTGGATTATATGCAGGAGATGGTCATTGCAAAGAAGAAAGCTGCTGACTTCTATTATGCTCACGGACAGGAGCTGATGAAGAACGGTACCAAGGAATCTTACCGCCAGGCTTATGCTGAATTTGTCAGGGCCCAGGAATATGTAGGTGATTATGAAGGCATTGACCAGATGCTGCAGGAGTCGAGATACCTCGGGATCAGCCGTGTATATATTACAGTGGCAAACTATTCAATTATTAAATTCCCCCAGGAATTTGAAAAAGAACTTCTCGCCCTTGACCTTCCAAGGCTTAACAGTGAGTGGGTTGAATATCATACCACCCTCCTGAATGAAGAAACCCAGTTTGACTATATCGTCAATGTGAATATGCGCTCCGTGGGTGTAAGTCCTGACAGACAGTTCCAGCGTGACAGCCTTATAAAGAAAACCGTGGAGGATGGATTTGACTACGTTAAGGATGCCAGGGGTAATGTTACGAAGGATTCTCTGGGTAACGATATAAAAGTAGTCAAGTATAAAAACCTGCAGTGTGCCCTTATTCAGACGGTTCAGGTTAAGGAATGTGTTATCCAGGGTGATGTGGAGGTAATATCTACCAACCCTGAGAAAATGCTGAAAAAGGATCCTATAGGAGCCACATCCAATTTCGAACATATATCTGCCCGCGCAATCGGTGATGTCAATGCACTGTCAGCGCAGCAAAAAGCCATGCTTCAGTCACAGGTGGTAGAATATCCCACTGATCTGGAGATGGTTGTAATGTGTGCAGAGAATCTTAAAAATGCTATCCGGGGGCTGATACAACAAAACCGCCGATATATTATATGAAAAGAGGGGCCCCGGCCCCTTTTTTTTAATACTTTTGTGCCTTCAATAACCGGATGGTACAAGAGAAAAACATAGTGGAAAGAGCAGTCTTGGTGGGAGTCATCACACCTGACATTGATGAACAGATAGAAGCAGAATACCTGGATGAACTCGCTTTTCTTGCTGAAACTGCCGGTGCCGAACCTGTAAAGCGTTTTACACAAAAGGTTAATCTTCCCAATCCCCGTACTTACGTTAACAAGGGTAAGATCGCAGAGATATCCGCCTATATTGCCTCCAATGAGATCAGCCTGGCTATTTTTGATGATGAGCTCTCACCGAGCCAGATTCGCAATATCGAAAAGGAGCTTGACTGCCGCATTCTTGACCGTACCAATCTCATCCTGGACATATTTGCAACAAGGGCACGCACCTCGCATGCCCGTACACAGGTTGAGCTTGCACAGTATCAGTACCTGTTACCAAGACTTACCGGATTGTGGACTCACCTTGAGCGTCAGCGCGGAGGAATAGGGCTGAGGGGCCCGGGAGAGACAGAGATTGAGACTGACCGCCGGATCATCCGTGACAAGATCGCAAAGCTCAAGGAGCAATTGCTGAAGATTGACAAGCAGATGACCACTCAGCGCAAAAGCCGCGGTAAAATGATAAGGGTAGCTCTAGTGGGTTACACCAATGTAGGCAAGTCAACACTGATGAACCTCATCAGTAAATCAGATCTTTTTGCTGAGAATAAGCTCTTTGCAACGCTGGACACCACCGTCAGGAAGGTAGTAATTGAGAATCTGCCCTTCCTTCTCTCTGACACTGTAGGTTTCATCCGCAAGCTGCCGCATGATCTCGTGGAGTCATTCAAGTCAACCCTTGACGAGGTGAGAGAGGCCGACCTGTTGCTGCATGTCATTGATATCTCACATCCGGGATTTGAGGAACAGATAGATATTGTCAATGCCACTCTCAATGAGCTGAAGGTTCTTGACAAGCCTGTTATCTGGGTCTTTAACAAGATAGATGCATTCTCTTATATAAGGAAGGATGATGATGACCTGACACCTGCCACCAGGGAGAACCTGTCACTTGAAAGCCTGCGGCGCACCTGGATGGCTGCAGAAGGTGACCATCGTACTGTCTTCCTCTCAGCAAAGACCAAAGAGAATATCGAGGAGTTCAGGAAAGTGCTCTATGACGAAGTAAAGCGGATGCATGTGCTACGCTATCCGTATAATGATTTCCTTTTCGAGATTACTGACTGACCGTTACCCGAGCAGGTTTACCGAGATCATATATTCTGCTATCTGAACAGCATTTGTTGCAGCTCCCTTCCGTATATTATCAGCCACAACCCACATGTTCAGGGATCTTTCCTGAGAGAAATCACGGCGCAACCGGCCCACGAATACCTCATCACGGCCATGGGCTATGATCGGCATGGGATATTTACTTTCTGATGGGTTATCATACAGTATGACTCCGGGGGTACTGGAAAGAAGTTCTCTTACCCTGTCAAGGCTAAACTCACTGGTAAATTCCACGTTGACTGATTCAGAGTGACCTCCTTTTACCGGCACCCTCACTGCTGTTGCGGTAATACGTAGCTCATCATCTCCGAATATCTTGCGCGTCTCATTAACCAGTTTCATCTCTTCCCTGGTGTATCCGTTATCAACAAAGACATCACACTGAGGCAGACAGTTAAGGTCTATCTGATAGGGGTAAGCCATTTCCCCTCCCAGTCCCTGTCGCTCATTGTCAAGCTGTGTCACTGCCTTTACCCCGGTACCTGTCACAGACTGATATGTTGACACCACCAGCCTTTTTATAATATATTCCCTGTGCAAAGGTGCCAGGGCCATGAGCATCTGAATTGTAGAACAGTTCGGGTTAGCGATGATCCTGTCATCTGCTGTTATGGCACCTGCATTTATCTCCGGGATGATCAGGGGAATGGTTTTCTCCATTCGCCATGCAGATGAGTTGTCAATTACTACGCTGCCATTCTCGGCAAACACCGGCGCCCACTCTTTTGATATTGCTGCTCCTGCTGAGAAGAGAGCCACATCAGGGTGTGCCTCCACAGCCTCCATGATGCTGACCACCTTTACCGGTTTGCCCCTGAAGGTGATCTCCTTCCCAGAAGAACGTTCTGAGGCTGCCGG
>JAQBHM010000241.1:0-3030 GCA_032127795.1 Bacteroidales bacterium
GCAAATATCAATGAGGGTTTTGATGACATGATTGAAAGAATTGACATCATCATTTATCAGAAGAAGTGATTTCTCCTCCTCCTGCCCTCTCATTCTACCCCACGGATATGGCGCTCTTTTAGTCATTCTGCAGTTTCTTTAACAACTCTTTTGCAGCTTCCACCGGTATCTCATATGATCCTACATATGCCACAACCCTCGCTGTACTGTAACCATTTCGAATCAGCAAGGAGACATACTCATCTGCGCTCTCAAAAGTAATAAAATTTCCGACCAGACAGAGGGTTTCACCCTGGTTGTTTTTAATCATTTCCAGTCCGCGACGTCCGGCCAGCAAAGCTATCTTCTCGATCACTTCAGGTTTTAACGACTGTTTTGACCTGATCACCTCAGCCCTGAAGGCAAGTGTTCCAACAGGAATTGAATCCCTGACAGCATTGTTTATTCCTGCTGATACCCCTGGTTCAATAAAGAACAGCGGCTTTCTGCCCCACTCTTTCTCGAGCAAAAGAGCTCTTTCCATGGAAATCTGAATGTCATCCTTAAATGCAATGACAAATGCATCTTTAAAACCGGTGCTTCTGGCTTCCGGAAGAGCTTTACCCGCAGCATCAAGTGTTCTGAACATGCCTGCATAGAAGTATGTGATTCCGTTTTCAGGTTTTACCTTGGCGTACAACGGATATAATCCCTTGAAATATTGCGGAGGCACGGCGTTTTTAAAGGCGGCAAGCTGTATCCTGTAAACAAGTCCCGGCGGGGCGTCCCTGTCAACAGGTATCGGCACTGTGGCGGAATAAGCCGGTGATGTACGTACTTCGAAAACTGAAAACACAGCTTCCTTCTCACCCCTGCCCTGCATTTCAACCCCGGTTTTAACCTCGGGCCCGGCTTTATCTTCAGCCCTAACCTCAACCTTTGCCTCAATCTTTGCCTCAACCTTTGCCTCAGCCTTTACCTCAGCCTTTACCTCAGCAGCGGGTTTGTCTCCCGGTTCCAGTGTAAGAAATATTTTATCAGCCTCAGCCTGCATAGCGGCTGCTTCCTTTTCAAGGTTCTCGGCCTTAAGACGGAACGGTTCCCTGGCTGCTGCTGTTTCCATCTCTCTTCTTACCCCCTTTGCCAGTCGCAGCAGCGAGTCTGATGCATACTGAAGCTTCACTGCCCTGGTAAGTTTGAGATCATATTCTTCCGGCACGCCGACCGGTTCTTTTTCCTTTTCTGGCGAGATATTTTGTCCTTGCGATATGTTCTTTGTTCCTTGCCCGGTATCGAGTGTACTTTGCTCTTTGCCCTGAACTCTATGCTCTATGCTCTGTGCCAGAGGCTCTGTGCCCTGTGCTCTCTGCTCAATGCTCAGCGCACCCTGCCCCTTCGCACACTGATCCAGATACTTCTGTACATCCATCTGCTGTGATTCCTTTTTGCCGGCTGCCTTCATGAACTTATCGTATGCATCAGTAGCCTGGCTGAAGCTTCCGTTCATTTGCAAAGCACGGCCATAGTAGAACCATACATCGTCAGGGACGGTCTTGACATTCACAGAGTTGTTAATAGATGATCCCAGGAGAGTCACGGCTCTCGGCAGATCACGTTCAAGCATGACCAGGCACGAGCCTGTATAATATTTATATAACGGATCTCTTGAATATAAAAGCAGGAGACCGTTAAAATTCTGAAATGCTGTTTCGTAATTTCCGATATTCCATGCAGACTCTGCCTCAGCCCTTGACGGCCTGAAGCCTCCATCCTGCGGAAAGAGGATAAAAGAATTCCCCGTAAGCAGTAACAGTACAGTAATGCGGATCGCGGCACCTCTCATGTTAATAACTCGGATAAAGAAACATTTCACAATAGCTGATAACTTCATACCTTTACCAATCTGAACAAAAATACAAAAAAGTCATGAATCAGCCCACAGAAGGGATGCCTGCTCCTCTGTTTGAAGGCAGAGACCAGGAAGGAAATTCTATTCGTCTGAGCAACTACCTGGGCAAGAAGGTAGTATTGTATTTCTACCCCAAAGACAATACTCCCGGATGTACTGCAGAAGCATGCAGCCTGCGCGATAATTACAGTGAGCTCATCAGTAAAGGCTTTGTTGTGCTGGGCGTTAGTCCCGATACCGAAAAATCTCACAGGGGATTTGCTGCGAAATATGAGCTCCCGTTTCCACTTATTGCCGATTCGGAAAGGAAAATTCTCACTGCATACGGGGCTTATGGAGAGAAGGTTATGTATGGGAAAAAGGTGACCGGGGTATTACGTACTACCTTCATAATAGACGAAAAGGGTCTCATTGAGAAAGTCATCAAAAAGGTTGACACCAAAGAGCATGGTGCTCAGATCTTCAGGCTTTTTGAAAAGAAATAACGTTTAATCTGATAAATAGATGGAAAGAAAAGAGGTAAACAAGGATAAGCTTAAAGCACTTGAGGTGACGCTGGGCAAGATTGAGAAGGATTTTGGCCGGGGTACCATTATGAAACTTGGAGATCATGCCATTGATAATGTCCAGGTGATATCCACCGGCTCCATTGGGCTTGATGCTGCTCTTGGTATTGGCGGGCTGCCGCGCGGCAGGGTTGTTGAGATCTACGGGCCCGAATCATCAGGGAAGACCACGCTGGCCATTCATGCCATTGCTGAAGCACAGAAGGCAGGCGGTATAGCCGCCATAATTGATGCGGAACATGCTTTTGACAGATTCTACGCCGAGAAGCTGGGCGTTGATGTTGGAAACCTTCTAATCTCCCAGCCTGACAACGGCGAACAGGCGCTTGAGATAGCTGATCACCTGATCAGGTCCGGTGCCATTGATATTGTAGTCATAGACTCAGTAGCAGCACTCACACCCCGCGCAGAGATCGAGGGTGAGATGGGTGACTCCAAGATGGGGCTCCAGGCCAGGCTGATGTCACAGGCACTGCGAAAGCTTACCGCCAATATAAACAAGACAAATACAACCCTTATCTTCATCAACCAGCTGAGGGAGAAGATAGGCGTCATGTTCGGTAATCCGGAGACAAC
>JAQBHM010000242.1:0-4851 GCA_032127795.1 Bacteroidales bacterium
TTATCGGACAGGATTGGGCATCAGTGGCTATTGGCTTTGGCCTGATACTTTTTGTGGTTCTCCTTGGAGGTGCCTTTGCCACACCATCGTTTGGCGGAAAGGCAGGATGGAACAGTTTCTCGGGTATAATATCCGTATTCAATTCTGCTCCCCTGGGGATATCAATAATAGCCACAATTATATTATTCGGTATTTTTTCTGCTTTTGGAGTGTATTTGAGAGGTGATTCATTAAAAAAATATCCCCTTGGATTTCTTGCCGTCATCATTCTGGCATTTCTGGCCCAGTTCCTTTCTTCCTATTCGGGTTTCAAGAATCTGGGGCTTGAAACAGTTCTGTTTTCGCTTTTACTTGGTCTATTGATAGGGAACGTTTTCAAACTGCCGGCATGGTTACGGGCAGGAGTACAGACAGAACTCTTTGTTAAAATAGGTCTCGTGCTGCTGGGTGCCACAATACTTTTCAAGGATATCCTGACTGCCGGTTCCTTCGGATTGATCCAGGCAGTGATAGTGGTCATTGTAGTATGGTACTTTGCATTCTGGGTTGCCCGTAAAATGAAAGTTGACGACGAGTTTTCAACCATGCTTGCCAGTGCGGTATCTATATGCGGTGTCTCTGCCGCAATTGCCACAGCAGGAGCTATTAACGGTGACAAGAAGAAACTCTCATTTGTCATCTCATTGGTTCTGATCGTTGCCATTCCCATGATGATCTTCATGCCTATCCTTGCAAGCTGGATGGGATTATCAGAGGTTGTCACCGGAGCATGGCTCGGAGGAACCATTGACACTACCGGAGCAGTGGTTGCCGCTGGCACCATCGCCGGTGAGGAAGGCCTGAAATATGCTACCATCGTTAAATTCTCACAGAATGTCCTGCTGGGGCTCGCAGCCTTTGCCATTTCAGTCTTCTGGGCTTACCGCAAAAAAGGTGACGGACCCAGGGAGAGAGTATCTCTCAGCGTCATCTGGGAGCGGTTCCCGAAGTTCGTGCTGGGTTTCATTATGGCATCACTCATATTTTCATTCCTTCTGAATCCGGAGGCTGCCAAGGCATCAGGGAAGGTAATCAAGTCATTCAGCACCTTCTGGTTCAACCTGGCATTTATCAGTATTGGTCTCGAGACCCGTTTTGCCGACCTGAAAGTCATGGAGAGCAAAAAGCCGTTCTACGCTTTTCTGATAGCCCAGGGATTCAATATCATATTCACCTTAATAGTCTCCTATCTCCTGTTCCAGGTCATGGGTCCGAAATAACCCCCTTCTCTCCTCAGCAAACAGGGTGCTGATTCGTTAACGGGTGAGGCACAGACATTGTTGCTCCTGCTGAAGAAGATTTAAAGGTTTTATGCCTTGATCCTGTCTCTTTATTGAATCTTCATGCTGATGGGTTGTCCGGTGGCTTCGAGGACATTCCACCATAATTCGCCCTGTACATCTATCTTTTTTCGTTTTGCAACAGCCATCGGGATAGGAATAAGGGTAAAATGGTCATTCCAGTAACCCATTACAAAGTCTGTCTTCCCTGCCAGGGCTGCATGTACAGCATTCTGGGCAAGGAGATTGCAGAACTTACTGTCATTTGCATTTGCAGGGGCACTTCTTACAGTATAGCTTGGGTCTATATATTTAATTGAATAGGGAAATCCCAGGGCGCTGAATTCAGACTTTATTTTCTCTTTGAGAAATACGCCAATATCTTTATGTTTTATATTTCCTGAAGCATCTTTTTCACTCATACCTGATTCGAACAGATCCTGACCGGCACCCTCAGCCACCACCACAACAGCATGGTGTCGTTCCTCAAGTCGTTTCTGCAACACTTTGAGAAATCCGTTAGGGCCATGCAGATCAAAAGATATTTCAGGTACAAGAACAAAGTTGACCTCCTGAATTGCAAGGGCAGCGCTGGCGGCAACAAAGCCTGAATCGCGGCCCATAAGTTTTACAAGTGCTACTCCGTTATACGCCGAATGGGCTTCATTATGTGCATTCCTGATGATATCATTGGCTATCGAAAAAGCTGTTTCAAAACCAAAAGATTTCTGAATGAGGTCTATATCATTGTCAATGGTCTTGGGTATTCCGGCAACGGCAATCTTTAGTTTCCTCTTCTGTATCTCCTGATGTATGGCATGTGCTCCCCGGAGAGTACCGTCACCGCCAATGCAGAAAAGAACATTGAGATTCAGAATCTCGATTGTGTCAACCATTTTTTCGACATCCTGTTCTCCTCTGGATGTTCCGAGAAACGTCCCCCCGGAAAGGTGTATATCACTTACCATGGGTGGTGTTAGTTCAACTACCGGATGATTGAACCCTGAGATCAACCCTTCGTATCCATACCTGATGCCAAGGATCCTGCTTATTCCGTACCTGTAAAAAAGCTGGTTGACAAGACTGCGTATAACATTGTTCAGTCCGGGGCATAACCCTCCACAGGTTACAATACCTACTTTGGTTTTAGCAGGTTCAAAAAAAATGGTCTCCCTGGGGCCGGCCTTTTCAAATGAGACCGGGATCTTCCCGCTCTTGCTGCATTGTTGAAAATTTTCAAGAGAAACATCATAAAGGACCCTTTCATCGTCCCTGACGAACTTATATACAGGATTGTTGGGTTTGTGACTCTGATTAAGAGGTGATATCACATTTCCCTTTCCAAGGGTAGAAACAAGAAAATCCTCATATTTCATAATATCCCGGGTATCAATAAATAAATAAATCTATGAAAGCATTCTATTACTCATAATACTCAAATTTAGTTAATTTATAGAATGTTCATGTCGGCGGATGCAGTCGTTTCTGAAACCATGTGCGTACCGTGCGCATCTTTTCATACTGGCTTGCGGGTGCACGGCGGCGGCATGTTGCTATTTCCTCGCTGTCTTCCGGTGCCCCCCAGCGTATTTCTATACCGTCATTCGGATTATAGGCCATCTCGTAGGTATCTCTCCTCCTGAGTATTTCACCAACTGTCAGCGTCTGTTCGCTGCCGTCTGTTCTGATATAGGTGATTGAAAGCTCAGCCCCCTTCTTATCCATTATTAACTTAAGCTTTTCCTTTATCTGCTCTGGAGAAACGTTTGCCGGGATGTCAAAATTTCCGGGTGAACTGACAACCTGTTCAGCGAATCCGAGGACCGCATCCATTGCAATCAGAAGCCTCAGATCGCGGTTTGGGGTCGAATAGTCTTCCCACTGTCCGCCGGCCAGGAAGATTCCGGCAGCACCTGAAGGCATGGAAATCACAGTACCGGAATGCTTTTCAAAATAAGCTTCACTGTTGGCTACCGATGTGACCCGTACCAGGAGTTGCTCATGAAGTGACTGTATCAGGTCTGTCAGTGCATCTTCCGGGTTCAGGGGTTTCGGATTTATTAACCGCTCCATAGTCTGATAGAAAACGGCGGTCTCCATCTTTCTCTGCTGAAGCGAAAACGGGATAAGCCCGGAAGATGCATTCAGTTCACTGCAGGACATCAGGCGCGGGACTCCCTCCTTTAGTGTTATGGGACGGAAGGCCTTAAATCCGGGTTCACCTATTACATCAGATGTATTAAAAAGAAAATTTCCTTTCCAGAACCGCTTTATTCCCACCGTACCGTCAGGCTGGGCATCAACTGAGAGGAGTATTCCCGGACGGTTACTGGATTGCGGAACCCAGCTGACGAGGATCATGGTATGCCCGTACGGATCGGCGAAAACAGTCCCGGGGCGCAGGGCGCTCCGCTCGAGCGGAACGGGATAATAATCTGAATTAGGATTATCCAGTGCTGTTCGGGCCGTACCAGAATGTACGCCATCCATAACCTTGCGGAGAAAACTGTTGAAAGCCGCAACAGCATCGGATTTGGCGGCCGGCGTCTCATTGGTGATCCACTGACCGGTTCCGGGATTTTTTCCAATGTAGCCTCTGTCACACACATGGTAGCCGAAAGGAAGTCCCAGCTTCCATGCGAAATATGCCCTCAGAAAAAAAGGATTATCGGCACAGTCGGGCTGCATGACTACACCGTTTTTCCCTTCCGGGTCATCCTCACCAAGAGAAAGATGATTGTACAGGAAATTCTGATCCTTATTCCGTGTAACCTCATGCAGTGAAGCCCATGATGCGTCTTCACCCGAGTCTCCGAATAGTGCGTTAATCCATGCAGAATAGAGCGCTTCCGCACCTCTGTCCCATCCTCGTTCCGTCTTCCATACATTTCCTGGCTGCCGCTTTTCCTTACCACGGGGAATAACAAACTCCACCGTGCTGACCTCCCTGTTTTCTTCAATTAGTGTGGCCTTGTATTCGCCTTCAGGGGTACCGGCAAAATCATCAATCCTCCAGTAAGGAAGCTCCGTCCCGGTTATACTGCGCAGGGACTTCAGATCACCGGACGGACCGCTGACTTTAATCTGTGCTTTCCGCAACTGTTTTCCTCCGGTAGCCACAATACGGAATTTCTCACCCGGAAGAGGATCTTTTGGTAAAACAAGCAGGGCATATACCGGATGGTATTCATCGGAGGCTTCCTGATCCACTCCGGCAGAATCTGACAGCACTGATATTTCAGTGCCTTTTCCGCGGTTCGTCATTTCACCTTTGCATGCCATGCAGCTGATTATTAGTGCAATGAAAAAAACAGGAAAAAGAGAATGCAGATCGATTCGGGTCATGGGTCCTGTGAATGAGATTCAGACTCAAAGATAAAAGAAAGAGGCCGGTTTTGGCCTCTTTTCATTTCCTAAAGACAATCTGAAAAATCAGATTCAGTCATTGTAATAGTGCTTTCTGAGGTGATTATTGTGCCCATGGGGGTATCATGACCACTGATCAGGCCCCCCCCCGGAAGATATTCTCGTG
>JAQBHM010000243.1:0-2833 GCA_032127795.1 Bacteroidales bacterium
AGAAGGTCCCTGACAGTCTGAATGCCCGCCTCGGCAGTAAGCAGCTCAGCACGCTTCGGGCCAACTCCCGGAAGAAATTTTATCTCTGTATCAAGCACTTCAGACATCGGAGGGCGGAAAATATATCCTTGGTTTCAGTCACCGAAAATACGTAAATTTGAGCGGCTTTCAAATGAGCTTTCGTCAGAAATGAATTTCTACCCGGTAATGGCATACCTCAGACATCGGCTTTCTGCTAGCAGTATTGCCGGACATGGAGTACACAGTCCCTTTATTTATGATTTTTTAACAACCGTTTTGCGGAATAAAACCTCAGGTGATGTTGTCAGTCATATTGAAAGCCTACGGAGAGAGATGATCACAGACAGGAGGGTAATAGATGTGACAGATCTGGGGGCAGGTTCTTTGAAAAAAAAGGGTGCAGAGAGAAACGTTGCTGAGATAGCAGGCAGTGCTTCGCTGCCTGTACGCTATGCCGGACAGCTTGCAAGAATAGCAGGCAGTATGGAGCACCGGGCATGGAGCACCGGGTATGGAGCACCAAGCCTAGAGCAAAGGGCAGAGAGCATAGAGCATAGAGGAGAGAGCAAAGAGCAAAGGGCAGAGAGCAATGAGCAGGGAGCAGGCAACAGAGAGCATGCCCCGGCAGGATCAGCACTAAAAGGTGAACACGGGGTATTCCTGGAACTGGGAACATCACTTGGAATAAGCACCCTGGCAATAGCACTGGCAGTGCCGGGAAGAAGGGTCGTGTCTGTTGAGGGATGCCCGGAACAGGCCGCAATAGCCAGGACTAACCTTGAAAGACACGGGGCAGTGAATGCCGAGGTGCTGAACATGGGATTCACTGATGCCCTGCAGAAACTGAGAGCTGATGATGTAAAGGTCATCTTCGCATTTATTGACGGCGACCACAGGGGAGAGGCACTGATGAGCTATGTGAAAGCTGTATCACGACTGGGTGATGAGATGATAATTGTGGCCGATGACATACACCTGAGCAAAGATATGTACAGGGGCTGGCGGATGATTACGGAAAGCGGGATGGCAGAGGCATCAATGGAGACCAACAGGTTCGGCATCCTCTTTATGAGAAGCAGCCTGACACAGGGCCGATATAAGGTCTGGTGTTAACAAAAATTAAGAAGAGCATAACACTTTAATAGATATATTTAAACTAAATTCGGGACTTTAATAAAACAAGCATGAGTAAGGTCATTGAGATAACAGAAATAGTCAAGAATTACCAGGTAGGATCAGTCATTGTTCGCGCCCTGCGCTCTGTTTCACTGGATATTAATAAAAACGAATATGTAGCCATCATGGGTCCTTCAGGCTCAGGGAAATCAACCCTTATGAATATCCTCGGGTGCCTTGATACACCTACCAGGGGAACCTATATTCTAAGTGGCACCGATGTGAGCAAAATGGAGGATGACAAGCTTGCAGAGATACGTAATAAGGAGATAGGATTTGTGTTTCAGACCTTTAACCTGCTGCCGAGATACACTGCACTTGAGAATGTCACCCTGCCTCTTATATATGCAGGTATTCCACGCCATGAACGTGAAGCACAAGCTGTCAAGACACTGGATGAGGTGGGATTGGCTGACAGAATGCACCACAAACCCAATGAGCTGTCAGGCGGACAGAGACAGAGAGTAGCAATAGCCAGGGCTCTTGTAAACAATCCGGCAATCATCCTCGCCGATGAACCTACAGGTAACCTTGACAGCAAGACATCTTTTGATATCATGGGCCTGCTTGATAAAATTCATGAGAAGGGAAACACAGTGATACTGGTGACCCATGAAGAGGATATTGCACGGCACGCACACCGCATAATAAAACTGATGGACGGTGAGGTCTCAATGGATTATGTCAACGAGAACCGCATCGAGATCGGCAAGAAATAGACCATCTTCTTTCACGGCATGAAGATATATACCCGCACCGGTGATCAAGGCATGACCTCAATTATCGGAGGAAAACGCCTTTCAAAGCATCACCCCCGCATAGAGGCTTATGGCACTGTAGATGAGCTTATTGCATGGGTGGGGCTGCTCAGGGGCGCAGATCAGAAATGCGTTTCCCGGGAAGAACTCATACAGATCCAGTCCGTACTCATGGCATGCTGTACCGTCATTGCAACTGATCCCTCGGCAAAAGTGCCCAAAGGAGTAACAGTAGAAGATACTTCAAGCCTTGAGAACTCTATTGACAGAATGGAAAAAAAACTTCCGGCCCTAAACTCATTTATTCTTCCGGGAGGCAATCAGAACACCTCTTTCGCTAATATTGCCAGATGTGTCTGCCGGAGAGCAGAAAGAGCTTTGCTCAGGCTTAATGAATCGGAAAAAGTGCCTCCGGAGGTCATCAGTTATATAAACCGGCTCTCCGACTATCTTTTCGTTCTCACACGTTGCCTGGCTTATGAGTCAGGCATTGAGGAAGTTAAGTGGAATCCCTGAAATAATCTAAAATATTTTCTCAGATTCTTTTTTTATTGCAAATAATTTTATATTTGCGGACTTTATAAAACGTAACGAAATTTTTCTCAGAGATGTACTGGACACTTGAATTAGCATCAAAACTCGAAGACGCTCCATGGCCTGCAACCAAGGATGAGCTTATCGATTATGCCATACGGTCAGGTGCCCCTATGGAAGTCATAGAGAACCTCCAGGAGATTGAAGATGAGGGCGACATATACGAAAGTATAGAAGATATCTGGCCAGATTACCCATCAAAAGACGATTTTTTCTTCAACGAGGATGAATATTAATTAAGTCGAAAGTCGAAAGTCGAAAGTCGAAAGTCGAAAGTCGAAAGT
>JAQBHM010000244.1:0-3153 GCA_032127795.1 Bacteroidales bacterium
ACAGGGTGGCACGGTCATTGTGCTTTATTGGGGTATAAATATATTTCCTGTTAAACAATAAATAAAGAATAATGGCAGAACATTTAACAAAAGAAAGCTTTATAGAGAAAGTTTTCGATTATGAGCAGAACAAAGAGTGGAAGTATAAAGGTGACATTCCGTGCATCATAGATTTCTACGCAGACTGGTGCGGTCCATGCAAGATTGTGGCACCTATTCTTGAGGAACTTTCAAAGGAGTATGAAGGTAAACTGCATGTATATAAGATAGATACGGAAGCTGAGCAGGAGCTGGCCTCAGTGTTTGGGATACGGAGTATACCGTCACTTTTATTTGTTCCTATGGAGGGGCAGCCTCAGATGGCTATGGGTGCTTTACCCAAGGATGCCTTTGAAAAAGCTTTCAAAGATATCTTCGGAATAGAAAAAAATTAAGAAAATCACAATAAATCGAAGAAAAGTTTCATTTGCATGAAACATTTGTATATCTTTTAACGTTTAATTCCAAGAAGGTAGTTTTCTAACAGAGTTAGTTTTCTGGAATTTAGGTTAGGGTTTCAAGTTTGAGGTTGTCTCGCCAGAGACAACCTCGCTTGTTTTTACTATTTCAGATCCTTCAGGATACTGTCGATTTTCTCTTCAGTCTCCCTGAGTTTTGTTCGGCATATCTTAATGAGTTCTGCTGCCTTTTTAACGTTTGCTGACAGCTGGTCTATTTCGGGCTCTCCATCTTCAATACGTTTGAGTATCTCTTCGATGTCCCTGACAGCTTCATTAAATCCGATCTCTTTTTTTGCCATGGTTTATTTTTTTTTCCTGTTGTCTTTTACTATACTGGCAATCTTTCCCTTTTCAAAATGTGTCATAATCTCATCGCCGTCAGACAGTTCACTGGCAGCACGGATTATCTTACCCGCCCTGGTGGTCATGGAGAATCCTCTGCGAAGTACATTCTCCGGTCCGAGATGACGAAGGGTTGTTTCAAGCCTGTCAGTCAATCCGGTGTTTTTGCGCAGCGCCATTGCGGAGAGTCTTTCAAGCGTGGCCGCGGAATAGCCCAGCTGTTCTTTTTTCACCCTTACTATCAGTCGGGATGTCGATGCTATATGATTTTGCAGTGACTGAAGGTATTCATCAATATCGCCTGTTATCTCCACCGTAGCTGCAGCTATTCGGGAGGCCATTTCCATGACATGATTTTCAGCCTCAAGTGTTTCCGAAACGAGAAAATCAGCTACTGCTGTGGGGGTCTTAAGAGCCTTCCATGCCACCATGTCAGCAACTGAGAGGTCTTTCTGATGTCCGATGCCTGTGAGCAGGGGAATTGGGAACTGTGTTATGTGGTATGCAATCGCATAGCTGTCGAACCAGCTGAGGTCTGTTGCCGATCCGCCGCCCCGTATGAGTACAACGGCATCATATTCATCATTTGCATCGGCAATTCTGTCAAGTGCCTCTATGACAGATATTTCTGTATTTTCGCCCTGCATTACTGCCTCATAAAGGCGGGTAACATATACGAATCCATAAGTATTATAATGAAGATGTTTCAGGAAGTCCTCATATCCGGCTGCTCCTGCAGAGGATATCACGGCAATTCTTCTCGGGTATGGAGAGAGAGGGAGTTCCTGGTTCATGCTTATCACTCCTTCCTCTCTCAGGCGCCTGACAACGGCTTCACGTCTGAGAGCCAGGTCTCCGGCGGTATATGCAGGGTCAATATCGGCAATATTCAGGCTCAGTCCGTACAGTTCATGGTATTCTACCGTAGCTTTAAGGAGGATGGTAATTCCCGGCGCCAGTGTTATTCCTGCCGCTGAAGCAAAATATGCGTTCAGGGTGCGGAATCTTGAGGCCCAGATAGTAGCCCTTGCACGTGATGTCACCTTGCCGCCGGGAGTGTCGCTACCGGTAAGCTCCATGTAGCAGTGTCCGGAGCTGTTCACTTTCAACTCTGCAATCTCAGCTATGACCCAGTAAAATCCCGGCAGCGCCTCGTACAGCTTGTCACGAATAAAACGCTGCAGTTCTGACAGTGATGTCTTTTCAGAATCTTTCACTGCTTCAGTTTTATCATTTTAAAGACTCTTTCCCCGGCATCGGTTTTTACCCTCACCAGGTACAGACCCTGTACGGCGGAGGAGAGTCCTGTAACGGTAAAGGATCTCCCTATGAAGGTTTCATATGCTATCTTAAGGATGGTTCTTCCCGAGTTATCTGTGACATCTATGGTGAGTCTTCCGGGAGGGTCACGAAACCAGATGTTTATTATGTCGAAGAAAGGATTGGGTCCGGCAGTAACAGTCACTTCAGGCTTGAATGTATAGGTATCCTCAAGGATCTTCAGTGCTTTTGCAAAGTCAGGCAGGCCGAAGCCATAGAGGGAGTCAGGATTGTTATACCTGTCACTGCTCTCGCGTACGGCGTTTCTTATATCTTCAGCTGTAGCGCCAGGCACTGCCTGCATCAGTGTGGCGCACATCCCGCTTATTACGGGGCATGAGAAAGAAGTACCGTTACCGGCACGCCACTCGCCGTAATCATACTGAAGTGGTATGCCTACTCCGGGGGCCACCACATCAGGTTTGACGCGTCCGTCGGCAGAATAGCCGGCTGATGAGAAGTCTGATATTGTAAGGTCCTGTTTAACGGCCCCGATGCACATAACACTGTCGCCGTCAGAGGGAAAGAGGATGCGCAGCCACTCCTTGTTGCGTTCATTGCCGGCACTGGTGACAACTAGGATCCCCTTGGAGGCGGCAATGTCTGCCGCAACGGTAATGAAAGCAGTGTTGCCGTCGGTATTGCTGAATGAATAGTTCATTGCAGGATCATCAAACCAGCAGTAACCCAGTGAGGAGGTAATGATGTCAGCACCGGCACTGTCAGCATATTCGGCGGCAGCAATCCAGAAATCCTCCTCCACAGGATATTCAGTATCACCGTCTTCAGTGCGGAACAGCATATAGCTGGCCCCCTGGGCTGTGCCTGTGATGATGTCAGACAGGGATCCGGCGAGGATTGACAATACTGCTGTACCGTGACCGTGGAAGTCATATACGTTGCTGCTGTTGCCGACATAGTCATGGGTTTTGATCACGCCGTTACGGTTCATCAGGGGTTTCAGTGATTCAACACGGTCAGCATTGAGAAA
>JAQBHM010000245.1:0-12383 GCA_032127795.1 Bacteroidales bacterium
AAAAAGTGATTATCTGCTGTCGCGCGGCTGATGTTAAGTGGCTCTTTTTGGTACCTTTGTGACATAACTGAAAAAAGACTATTCATGGCACTTCAATGCGGCATCATAGGAATTACCAGTGTAGGTAAGACCACCATCTTCAACTGTATATCCAATACCCGGGGTGAGACAGGAACCTTTGGGGCTGTCACCAAGTCCAACCT
The DNA here is from genome assembly GCA_032127795.1 of Bacteroidales bacterium. Lineage (GTDB taxonomy): Bacteria > Bacteroidota > Bacteroidia > Bacteroidales > VadinHA17 > SR-FBR-E99. Next base: position 204 of record JAQBHM010000245.1, read on the forward strand.
GGGGATAATCCAGGTACCGGACCCCCGTCTTTATGATCTCGAGAAGCATCAGACCACTGAACGTATTGTGCCCACTACCGTTGAGATAGTTGACATACCGGGACTGGTTCGCGGCAAGGGTGACAGCTCGGGCAACAGGCTCCTGGGTGATATTCGCAATACAGATGCCCTGATACATGTGCTTCGCTGCTTTGATGATGATAACCTCCCGCATATTGACGGATCTGTTAACCCGGTGAGAGACCTTGAGAATGTGGAGTTCGAACTGCAGGTAAAGGACATTGAGTCAGTGGATAAGAAGCTGCAGCGTCTTGAGAGGGCTGCAAAGACAGGAGATAAGGATGCAAAGCTGGGGATTGAGGTCCTCAACAGGTTCAGGGACCATCTTGAGGGATTCCGGAATGCCATAACGCTGGAAATAAAGCCTGAGGATAAGAAATATGTGGATGATATATTCCTGCTTACCATGAAGCCTGTGCTATACGTCTGTAATGTGGATGAGCAGTCAGCCGTCAGCGGCAACAAGTATGTTGCAGCGGTCAGTGCATTCCTGAGTGAGCGCGGTAAGACCCCTCTCGTTCTTGCGGGAGCCGTGGAAGCGGAAATAGCAACTCTGGCAGATTCTGCTGACAGGATGGAATTTCTGCAGGCTGCCGGCCTCTCTGAACCAGGCGTGAACAAACTGGTAAGGGCTGCCTACTCTATGCTGAACCTGCTCACCTTCTTTACTGTGGGTCCGAAAGAGATACGTGCCTGGACCATCACTGAAGGTATGACAGCCCCGCAGGCTGCAGGTGTCATTCACTCCGACCTGGAGAGAGGATTTATCAGGGCCGAAGTGATGAAGTATGATGATTTTATAAGGCTGGGCTCAGAGCATGCATGCAAGGAAGCAGGCAAGCTGATGATAGAAGGTAAAAATTATATAGTTGGTGACGGTGATATCCTTCACATACGATTTAACGTATAACTCTGCAATTGAGACGATCATCACTTACAGCAACCTTTTTCATCCTGATGATGCCGCTGAGTATGAACCCGCAGGGAGTCTCGGCAGGTAATGATATATTGATCAATATCAGCAAATACGGTCAGGCTGAGGTTATCATAGACTATCCCGGTTATGATGCCATGACGAAGCTTGCCGCACTGTTCTCTGTGTCATCATGTGACGGAAAGGCGGCAGTATTGTCACTCTCGCCGCTCACGGCTGAAGCCTTTATCAGCACCGCAATCCCATATAAGGTTATTACCCCCGAAAAAGTCAAGAGCGTCTATACGGCTTCCTCTGCAGCGGAGGCAATGCAATGGCATTCCTACCCCACCTGGCAGCAGTATGACACCATCATGCACCTGCTGGCGGAGAGATGGCCCGATGTCTGTCTGCTGGATACAATAGGATTCAGCGTCAGGGGCAGGCCTATCCTTGCCCTGAAAATCTCAGACAACCCTGCTGAAGATGAGGATGATGAGCCGGCAGTGATGCTCAGTGCTGCAATACACGGTGATGAACTTGCCGGATTCGTACTTCTCATGAGGCTTGCAGAACGACTCGCATCGGGAGGGAATAACAGCGAACTGGTAAGAAAACTTACATCCGGTCTTGAGATATGGATCAATCCTCTCGCCAATCCTGACGGGATGTTCAGAACAGTAGATACTATCATATTCCCTGTAAGGGTAAACAGTAACGGCTATGATATCAACCGCAACTTCCCTGATCCCGAGGTGAGCTCTCCACCACCGCTGCAGCCGGAGACAACGGCTATGATGGCTTTCATGCGTGAGAAACATTTTGTCCTCTCTGCAAACCTTCATTCAGGAGCCGAGGTGATAAATTATCCGTGGGACAAGTGGACCAGGCTGCATGCTGATGATCAGTGGTTCAATGAGGTCAGCAGAAGGTATGCTGATACCGTCCATCTTTCTTCAGACCCCGGGTACCTTACATTCCTTGATAACGGAGTCACCCGCGGTTCAGTATGGTATTCCATAAAGGGAGGGAGGCAGGATTACATCACCTATGAACTCGGAGGCAGGGAGGTGACAATGGAACTTGACAATGACAAACAGACACCCGCAACACAACTGGAGTCACTCTGGAATTATAATAAGCACTCACTCATACGATACCTTGAAGAAGCTCTCTCCGGGGTCACCGGTATTATAACAGATGCCGGAACAGGAATGCCGGTTAAAGCAAAAATATTTATCGCCGGGCATGACACTGACTCATCTCACGTATACTCTGATATACTGACCGGGAGATTTTACAGGTTACTCTCCCCGGGGATTATTACATTCACTGTCACAAGCAAAGGGTATGAAGCCTACACGGCTGAAAATGTTGCCGTATCATGGAATGAGCTTACCCGCCTTGACATTGAACTTACACCGCTTGATACAATACCTGACCCTCCCGGAAGGGGACTGCTGATATGGCCGGTGCCTTCTACAGGTGAGGTGAGCATTATGCTTCCTGAAGCAATTGAGGGCAGTATAAGCATAACAGTGACATCGCTTACCGGTGCAGTAATGACAACTTATAAGACAATAGTTGACAGGGGTATTCCGTTTACTCATGACTTTGGTTACCTGGGTGACGGCATTTATATCGTCTCTGTGAATAAACTGCCTTATGGCCCGGTTGTCAGAGGCAAGCTGATTATCAGTACTTTCACCCCATTATAATGCCGATGTTAATTACTTTACCTGCTTACAGTACTGAGATAATGACAAAACTGATAATTTTGGGGCTTGCTTAATGCACCGTTTCACACCATGAATATGAAAAACATACTATTTATATTACCGCTTCTGATTATTTCACTTACACTTTCAGGGCAGACGGCCTACATTCCTCCTGACAAGCCCAGACTTGTCATAGGAATAATTGTTGAGCAGCTGAGGTATGACCAGCTGGAGCGCATGCGTAGTGTCCTCCCGGATAATGGTTTCAACAGGCTTGTGAGTGAGGGTACCTTCTATCACAATGCATCTTATGATTATCTTCTTACACAGGGTGCTCCGGGTTTTGCAACAATATCATCGGGAACCTCTCCTTCATTTCACGGCATTACCTCTGACACCTGGTATCATCCTTTCAATGATCAGATGATCTACTGCGTGCAGGACCCGGATGTGAGTCCTGTTGGAGGCAGCTTTGAGACAGGTCTCTTTTCACCCGGGAACCTTCTCTCTTCAACCTTCTCTGACGAGTTACAGTTGTCTTCCTGCGGAGCTGCAAAAATATACGGAATAGGTGTCCGCGAAATGGGTGCAATACTTACGGCAGGCCATGCCGCTGACGGCGCCTTCTGGTATGATGACAGAACAGGCACCTGGATGAGCAGCACATACTATGCAAAAGAACTGCCTGCCTGGTTGAAGGACCTTAATGCACTTATGAGTTCCCAGCAGTATCTTAACCAGTCATGGACACCCCTGAAAGATCCTGCCCTCTATCCCGGCTGCCAGATTGACTCAAGCGCCTTTGAGCGCGGGTTTGATGGCCGTACATGGTTTCCTTATGACCTGAAAGCAATGTCAACAGAGGGTAAACTTCTGAATGTTAAACGAAATCTTTCTCTCCTCCGGGAGACGCCCTTTGCTGACGACTTCACCACTGAGCTGGCCATGAGACTCATAAAGAATGAGGAGTTGGGACAGGATGATGTCACTGATTATCTTGCCATAACATATAGCTCTACCGATTATATAGGGCACCGTTTCGGGCCTTCATCGGTTGAAACCGCTGATGCAATAGTGCGTCTCGATAATAATATCGGGCAGTTACTGGATATGATTAACAAGACCCTGGGCAAGAAAAATGTACTTGTATATTTGGTCTCAGCACACGGTGTCTCGGAGATACCGGCGGTTCTTGAGGCTAGCCGCATACCTTCAGGATACTTCAGGGTGAACCAGTCGCTGCAATTACTGAGAAGCTACCTGAACGCCACTTACGGTCAGGGTAACTGGGTTAAGGGACTCTATGAGAACCAGATCTTCCTGAACAGGGCTCTGATAGAGGATGCAGATATCAATCTTGAGGATATACAGAAGAAGGTTGCCAGGTTCATGGTTCAGTTCTCGGGCATTGCTTCGGCTGTGCCATGCTCTGCCTTTGAGATGAGTGACTTCACCTCCGGGATGCTCCTGAAGATGAGCAACAGCTACAACCCTCAGCGTTCCGGAGATGTTATGATATCACTGAAGCCGGGGTTTGTTGAGAAGACTGACAATGCCACGGGGCATAACTCTCCCTATGAATATGACAGCCATGTGCCTCTGATATGGTACGGATGGACGGCCAGCAGGGCCTCGGTGACAAGGAGTGTCAGCATCAGGGACATAGCCGTGACACTGTCAATACTGTGCAAAGTGCCTTTGCCTAACGCGGCTACAGGTGACCCTTTGCATGAGTTATTCAGATAATTACGTTTTTATAAGGGACTGGATTTACAGGTTGATAACCTGCCGGTTATAACGGTCTCTGACGGCACAGGCATCAATTATCAGATGAGGGTTTTTCTCACAGCCGTTGCCTATTACCACAACGTCAGCACCGGCTGAGAATGCTTCATCAATTTTTTCAGGAGTATTGAGCCCTCCTCCGGTGATGAGAGGTATGGATATTTCCTCCCTGACAGCCCTGATCATAGAAGGGCTGACCGGCTTCCCGGCGCCGCTCCCTCCTTCAAGATAAATTGCCTTCATCCCAAGCATCTCACCGGCCAGTGCAGTTGCAACGGCTATGTCATTCTTGTCGCGCGGAATAGGAGAGGTCTGGCTCATATATTCTACCGAGGTCTGTCCTCCGCAGTCGATAAGCATATATCCTACCGGTATAAGACTGTCACGTATGTGTTTCAGGAACGGCGCCGCAATAACATGATTGCCTATTAGCAGTTCCGGATTGCGTCCGCTGATAAGTGACAGCAGAAATACAGCATCGGCAGTATCAGTAAGCTGGGTAAGATTGCCCGGGAAAAGTACAACCGGAATTTCCGAAAGCTGCCTGATCTTTTCTATTAAAGTATTGACAGGCCTCATTGTCAGACTCCCCCCGGTAAGGAAAAAATCAATACCGGCATCTTTTGCATGTCCGGCAGTGGCAGACAGTGAAGAATCACTGAATTTATCAGGATCAATCAGCTGAGCCACCATTTTCTTAGTGCGATTAAGAATGTCAGGCTTCATGCTTTTTCTTTGTCCAGACTATGGCATAATTGTCATATTTGGAATAGTAAAGAGTGAATTGGTCATCGATGCGATCATTCTTTACTGATCCTTTAATCTCTCCCGAATCCTTTACCTCAAAAGGTTCTATTGTAATATCCCTGACAATATTGATCCCCTCTTTGTCACATATTTTATATATGGATTCTTTGGCGCACCATATAATGTAGAGGTTATAAGTGCGCAGGCCCCATTTGCGGGTAATTTTCTCCTTCTTATTCAGGAACTTGAAGGCAACGGCATTTATGTTAGACCTCATATATTCCAGATCTATCCCAACTCTCTCAGTTTTGCTTATAAGAATGCCTGTCAGTTTGCTGGAGTGGGTGATGCTGATGAAATATGAGCCGTCTTTGATGAATGGCTTGTTATTTTTGTTGTATACTATTTTTGCCTCTTTGCCGAGGAGCTCGGACAGCAGTGCCCTTACACTCAGGAACTCTATTTTGCGTGAAGTGCTCCTGAATACATTATATCTTTTTTTGTCATCGGCATTCATTTCAACAAGTTCGAGAAGGGTTGGCAGGTCTTCCTCTATCTTCCATACTCCAAGTACGGTGTCATTGTTCAGGTAATGTTTTGTGATGCAGCCCATGGGTGTTATCGCCAGGTAAGTGTTTCGATCATCCGAATAATGTCTTCCCTGAGGAAGGTGATGACAGGCATCAGTGAGTCTTCATTGGGCTGTGCCGTGAAATAGAGAGATCCGCGCAGGTAATGCCTTGTACTGTCTGTCATATAAAACTGAACCGAAGAAGCAGTATTGCCCTTGAGGTCATACAGAATTCCGTAGACATGTGTTGAGTAATCTGACCATACCTTTTCTTCTATCGCATCGGCCTTGACGGTATGTTTATAAACCAGTTCACGGGCTGACTCTGTCAGGGCGGGAAGGTTATTGCTCACGTTGAAATATGTAAGATGTATTTTAGCCCTGAAAGAGGGGAATTCAATATCCGTCCAGCAGGTGTCGGTTCCTGTACCAGGTCTTGCATTGATATGGGCATAGGATGGATATTCTATCGAATACGAGCAGGGAGCATCATATCTTAAATACTCCTTCTCGGGCATGTCAATCCTGAAATAACCCGCAGGTTTAGGTACGGCAGGGCTACCGCAGCCCGAGACTATCAATGCAGTGACGGTGACAAAAGTAAACCACCTCTTTTTCATCCTGCAACCTCCCCTTTGATGGTACGTATCTCACGTATTCGTCTTTTCTCCACCAGCTCTATTGTGAAAGTAAACTCGCCGAGTGAAATCACCCGCCCCTTGTGAGGTATTTCTCCAAGGTGCTCAAGAAGCAGTCCTGCAAGCGTCTCTGATTCACCTATCATCTCATTAAAGGGTTCATTACTGGTGCCTGTGATCCTGTAAAAATCATTTATAAGAATCTTGCCGTCAAAGATCCATCCTCCGTCATCAGTGGCCCTGAACATCTGGATGTCCTCATCCGTTTCATCAATGATGTCTCCCACTATCTCTTCAAGGATATCTTCAAGGGTCACTATACCGCTGCTGCCCCCGTATTCATCGACAACAATAGCCATATGGATCTTCTTTTCCTGGAACTCTTTTAAAAGCTCATTTATCTTTTTTGTTTCCGGGACCACATACGGAGGCCTTATCAGCGACTGCCAACTGAATGAATCAGGCTTGCCCAGGTAGGGCAGGAGGTCTTTCACAAAGAGAACCCCCTTCACATTGTCAAATGACCCTGAATAAACCGGGATCCTTGAAAAGCCTGACTCTATCACTTCGGCAAGGATCTCCTTGAATCCCTTGCGTATATCGAGGGCTGTCACATCAATCCTGGGGCACATTATAGCATTGACGCTTGTATTTCCAAACCTGACTATCCCCTTGAGAATATTTTTGTCATCTTTTATCTCTTCCGAAGTAAGATCAAGAGCATCGGAGAGGTCGTTCATACTGATGTTTTTTGATCTCATACTTCCTTTCTTTCTGACAAAGAATGATGAGAGCATCAACAGTGAGGCCAGGGGACTGAATACCCTGACAATTACAGTGAGGGCAGGAGCCATCATCAATGTAATCCTGAGCTGTTTCCGTGAAGCATAAACCTTGGGTATGATCTCACAGAACAGCAACAGGATGAAGGTAATTACCACCACCTCTATGATAAATGCGAGTACAGGATTGCTGAAGTCAAATAGCCTGGAGCTGATATATGCTGCGAGAATAATAATGGCAATATTGATGACATTGTTTGTTACCAGGATGGTACTCAGAAGTCTTTCAGGTTTTGAAAGCAGCTTGAGAGCAAGGGATTGACTTTTGCCCTTTTTCTTCCTGAGCTTCTCCTGATCAGAAGGTGACAGTGAGAAATAAGCTACCTCAGATCCGGAGATGAATGCTGAAGATAACAGCAGCAGCAACAGGATAGCAATATCAATTGCCACCGTAATATCAGCTGCTGTAACAGCCAGCACCTGGATGATACCTGTCTGAAAACCTGGCAGAATTGTCTCCAATATCCGGAAATTTTATTTACTAAAAGGGGAGATCGTCAGCTCCCTCGCGGGCAGACAGGTCTTCGCCGGCACTGTTATCAGGCATCGACTGGCTCTTTGAATTGCCTGAGTAACTTCCAGAATTGTTCTGCCCCTGCTGATCTCCTGACTGTGGTGACGACGGGTTGTCAGACTTACGGCCGAGGAGCTGAATGGTTTCAGCCTCAACCTCAACAATATAACGCTTGTTGCCATCCTTGTCATCATACGAACGGTACCGCAGTTTGCCCTCAATAAGGATTTGCGAGCCCTTGTGGATATAATTCTCTGACAGTTCGGCAAGCCTTCTCCAGGCAACAATGTTGTGCCACTCGGTCTGAGTGACCTTGTCTCCACCTTTGGGAGTATATGTCTCGCTGGTGGCAAGCGAGAAAGAAGCTTTGATATTATTTTCGAATCGTCTGATCTCGGGGTCTTTACCCACATTTCCGACCAGAATAACCTTGTTGAATGACATATTTTGTTAATTTAGCGTTTAAGTGCAGAATGCAAAGTTACAAAAAAAAGTGTTGACAGGAGGCACCTGAAAATTCCCTGAGTGTGCAGATTAAAGGGTAAGGAAACAAATTCAATGCTAAAAAAGAGTTCCCTGGTACATATATTTTATATAGATATCAAAAAATCAGGATATTCGGGGTTAAATTATCATAATGACACTCATATTTGAGAAATAATATTTTATATTTGCACCATCGAAAAACAGAACATCGAAAATAATTTGTTGAATTTAAAATTCATGCAAAATGACAAAAGCAGACATCGTTAATGAAATTGCCAAGAACACTGGAATTGAAAAAGTAACAGTACAGAAAACTGTTGAGGCCTTTATGGAGTCAGTTAAAGATTCAATGGTATCCGGAAACAACGTTTACCTCAGGGGATTCGGCAGCTTTATCGTAAAAAAGCGCGCCAAGAAAACAGCAAGGAACATCTCCAAGAATACAACTATTATTATTCCTGCTCATAACATTCCGGCATTCAAACCAGCCAAAACATTTATCACAAAAGTTAAATCCCACGTTAAGAAATAGGAAAGATGCCAAGCGGAAAAAAGAGAAAGAGGCATAAGATGGCTACCCACAAGCGCAAGAAGCGTTTGCGGAAAGACAGGCATAAGAAGAAGAAATAGCATATAATGCATAGTCTGAACATCTGAAATCTAACCTAAAGTCCTGAAGGTCTTTAGGTTAGTTGCATTTAAAAGGCTGTTGGCAAATATTTTAAATTCCGGAATGTGAGTAAGGATTTAATAATCAGTTTAAGTGATTCGGAGATATCTATAGCGTTACTTGAGGAAAAGCAGCTTGTCGAATTAAATAAGGAGAAGCGTAACGTCCAGTTTTCGGTGGGTGATATTTACCTGGGAAAGGTAAAGAAGATCATGCCCGGTCTGAATGCCGCCTTCATTAATGTAGGATTTGAGAAGGATGCTTTTCTCCACTATCTTGACCTGGGAGCTCAGTTTAAAACTCTCCATCATTATTACAATCTGGCAACCCAGAACAGGGGAAGGCTGCCGGCAGTGTCAAAGTTCAAATCTGAACCTGACATAGATAAGGAGGGAAAGATATCTGATGTTCTCACCACCGGACAGACTGTAATTGTACAGATAACCAAGGAACCGATCTCTACCAAGGGGCCCAGGCTTGCCTCAGAAGTCTCTATTGCAGGCCGCAACCTGGTTCTGATGCCTTTCTCTGATAAAGTGTCAGTCTCATCCAAGATTGAGAATGCTGACGAGCGCAACCGCCTCAGAATGCTCATCCAGAGCATCAAGCCGAAAAACTACGGAGTAATTGTTCGCACCGTGGCTGAGGGTAAAAAGGTGGCAATCCTTGACGTTGAGCTGAAAGAGCTTATCAACAGATGGGAGACCGCTCTCTACGCCATCAGAAAAGATACCAAGACCCCGAAATTACTGGTGGGAGAGAGAAATCGAACAACCACCATCCTGAGAGATATTCTCAACCCCGATTTCAGCAATGTGATTGTTGATGATGAGGTGATGGCGGCTGATATACGGAGTTACATCAGGGAGATAGCCCCTGAGAAGGAAAAGATAGTAAAGCTCTACAAAGAACAGGTTCACATCTTTGATCATTTTGGTGTCAGCAGGCAGATCAAGGGACTGTTTGGCCGCACCATCTCTTTCAAGGGAGGTTCATACCTTATCATTGAACATACTGAAGCCCTTCATGTCATAGATGTTAACAGCGGCAACAGGTCCAAGTCAGGCAATGACCAGGAGGCCAACGCACTCTCCGTCAATCAGGAAGCCGCCCGTGAGATATCAAGACAGCTGCGACTGAGAGATATGGGTGGAATCATTGTTATTGACTTCATCGATATGCAGTCTAATGAGAACAGACAGGCTCTCTTTGAATCGATGAAGGAACTGATGAGCGAAGACAGGGCAAAACATAATATACTCCCGCTAAGTAAGTTCGGACTGATGCAGATCACCCGTCAGAGGGTCAGGCCGGAGATGACCATCAGCACTGATGAGAAATGCCCTGTTTGCCGCGGCGAAGGTAAGATCGGACCTACTGTCCTTCTTACAGATGAAATTGAACGGCGTCTGGTGCAGATTCTTGAACGTGTCAAGACCAGCAGGCTGCTCCTCAGGGTACATCCGTTCGTTGCTGCCTATCTGAAAGAGGGCTTGTTCTCCGTAATAGGGAAAATCAATAAAAAGTACAAGGTAAGTATCAAGGTGCAGGGGAGTCTTTCCTACCACTTCCTTGAATACTGTTTCTTTGACCGGCAGGGAAATGAAATTGATCTGTCATGACAGAATAAACAGGAGGGTGTCTTTAACAGGCACCCTCTTTTTTCTTATGAATGTTCAAAAAGGAATGGTATCCCAGCAGTAAAGCCTGCCTAACTGCCTGCAGGTCTTCATAAACCCTTACTGAAAAAGCAGGTGGCTGAGTTAAAGTCAGTATCTTACAGTCTGATAACCTTTCCTGAGCCGGTCCTGGTGATATTGACATCAGGATCACCATAAAGATATATGTTTCCGCTACCGCTGATTACAGCAGCAAGGTTTTGCAGTACCGTGGCATAGACAGACCCGGAGCCGCTGATGGTTACATTGGCGTAATCCGTCACCAGGTCCTCTGCAAAAAGTATCCCTGAACCTGACATGATATATCTGGCATTGGCCGTATTCCCACTCGTCTTTGCATTGCCTGATCCTGAAATTGTGACTTTGAATTCCTGAGTATCAACAGCACCTGTCTTTATCTCACCAGATCCTGAGATTACGAAGCTGGCTGAACTGCAATCCACAGACCCTGAAATGATATCTCCGGATCCGCTTACAACAATCTTCACCTCCTCACCCTCAAGAGGCCCTGCAATAATATCACCTGAGCCTGAATTGACGAGCTCATCAATGAAGGGTGCCGTGACTACAATCACAGGCTGAATAGTGTACCTTAAACAGTGCGTTCCCCTGGTAGTTCTGATTTCCAGGGCTCCACCACTGACATCGGTTACTATATAGGGCAGGATATTGCTCTCTGCCTCCACAGTCACCGATGTAATGTCACTTCGGCGATATATTACCTCAAATGATGTCTCATTTGCTATGGCAGTAAATCCTGATGTTGTTCTCTCTTCAGTCTCCAGGTTCCTGTTGCCGTCAATGCAGTCATTTATAATTATGCATGAAGAAAATGAACCTGCCAATACTGCTACAATGAATAATAGTTGTCTCCTCATATTAATTTGGTTTATGCACATACTTAAGGACGAAAAAGATATCTCCGGGTTGCACAGGAATAAATGAATTATTTCTGTTTCAGGCGTATCTCTCCCTTGAGAGCTTCAATTCTTATACGTGCCCTTGAGGGCCTTGGGCCTACTTTCCCTGTGGTCAGGAAGATTTTGTTCTCGGCACTGATCTCACTCTTTTCCGGCTCCGGGGAAACACCCGGAAGGGTAACAAAGGCATCGGTATGCCTTATCTCCATATTATAGGATGCCTGAGGAGCCATGGAGAGGTCCACGTCAGCATATGATGAATTGATGTTTACAAGTGAGAAGTTTTCTGAGATATCGTCAAAGGTCAGGTTGCCGTATTTTGTCACCAGGCTGATTTCACCTGTGATCTCCTTTGCGCTGAGGTCGGTGAAATATGTAGTCCCTGTAATTGTTGCCGCCGTTCCAATGTTTAAGACATCTCGCTTGGAATCCAGATTCAGCTCCCCTGCATCTTCTATATGCACCTTGGAGGACCTGGTGATAAGTGTAATATTGTCAGCCTCATTCATCCGGAGCTCCCCGAAGGAAACTGACACTCGTCCCTCTTCCAGTTTTCCGATATCAGCCTTGCAGAATGTCAGATCCAGTGATAACGCATTTCTGATCTCCTCTGCATCCAAAGAACCGTTGGAGAGTG
>JAQBHM010000246.1:0-4962 GCA_032127795.1 Bacteroidales bacterium
GGTTTTGTCGCTGGTTCCAGGATCCTTCTTGCAGGATACATTAATTGCAATTAAAACTGCAGTGATAATAAGAATTTTGTTTTTCATGGTATTTGCTTAAAACAGGTTATATATTCAGTATAAATGTGCTCAGGCTTAAGATCTAAAATTAGGGAACACATACCTGATATCACTCCCCAAAAAAGGGGATATTATAAACCTGTGGCTTCGGCATCTCCCGTCAGGAACAAAAGAAATTATATTTGTGTTTTCATTTTAGCCGGGGAAAATCACAAAAAGTCATGGGGCATTATGTATGACTGGAAACGGTCTTTGCGATAATATGCACGGGGCAGCTGTTCTCAACCCTGAGCAGCATAGGAGGAGCCATCATCGGCCATCGGAGATTGGCAATAAAGATTAAGGCAACAGGCAGTAGGCAGTAGCGGCGATATTCAGACCCCAAATTTCCCCGCCAGGTACCCGGCCATCTCCTCCTGCATCTCCCGGGCTTTTTCACCCGCAACGACTGCGAACCGCTCGCTGCTGTCAGCAAAGATTATCCCGCGTGAGGAGTTGACGAGCAGGCCGCAGCGGCTGTTCATGCCGTACTTTGCCACCTCGGCAAGGCTGCCGCCCTGCGCTCCCACACCGGGTACAAGAAGAAAATGATCCGGGACGATCTTGCGGATATCAGTAAGCATCTCAGCCCTGGTAGCCCCAACGACATACATAATGTTATCACTGGTACCCCACTTCTGTGAGACACTTAATACTCTTTCAAACAGCCTTTGCCCTTTGTCAGTGTGGTACTGAAAGTCATCAGCCCCCCTGTTCGAGGTAAGGGCAAGTATTATTGCCCACTTGCCCGGATAAGAGAGGAATGGGGTTACCGAATCTTCACCCATGTAGGGAGCAACGGTGATTGCGTCAAAAGGCATCTCGCCAAAAACGGCCTTTGCATACATCTTAGACGTATTACCTATGTCACCCCTCTTGGCGTCGGCTATTATGAAAATGCTTGTATCCAGCTTGTTAATGTACCTCACCGTCTTATCAAGGGATACCATTCCTTTCTGTCCGTAACTCTCATAGAAGGCAAAATTGGGCTTATAGGCCACAGTATATCTGTGCGTGGCGTCAATAATCTGCCTGTTGAACTCGAAAATGGGGTCTTCAGCAGATGCAACCGATGCCGGTAACTTTGAAATCTCAGGATCAAGGCCCACACAGAGGAACGACTTCTTCCTAAGGATGTTCTGAAAAAGTTCTTTCGAGTTCATTATGCTGTTGTCAATAAGAGGTTTCCTTCAGTCTCTCGGCATTTTCAGCCATCTGGAGCTTGTCAAGCAATTCCTGTATATTGCCGTCGAGCACTACCGGGAGGTTGTAAATCGTAAGGTTTATCCGGTGGTCGGTAACCCTCCCCTGCGGGTAGTTGTATGTCCGTATCTTGGCAGAACGGTCACCCGATGATACCATGGTCTTGCGCTTCCTGGATATCTCATCAAGATACTTCTGGTATTCGAGGTTGTACAGGCGAGTCCTCAACTCCTTCATGGCCTTCTCAAGGTTCTTGATCTGCGACTTCTCATCCTGGCATGTCACCACTATACCCGTAGGAACATGGGTGAGCCTGATGGCCGAGTAGGTTGTATTCACGCTTTGACCGCCGGGGCCGGAGGAACAGTAGGTATCCTTGCGAATATCTTCGCTGCGGAGGTCAATATCAAATTCATCAGCTTCAGGCAACACCGCTACAGTGGCAGCTGACGTATGAATACGCCCCTGTGTCTCTGTCTGCGGCACCCGCTGCACCCGGTGAACACCTGACTCATACTTCATTACGCCATAAACACCGTCGCCGGTGACAGCAAAGACTATCTCCTTATACCCGCCCGAGGTGCCGTCCGTGAAATAATTTATATCGGTCTTCCACCCGCGTGACTCAATATATTTGGAATACATACGGAACAGGTCCCCGGCAAAAATACTGGCTTCGTCACCGCCGGTGCCCGCCCTTATCTCAATCACTGCATTCTTGTCATCCTCAGGATCGGCAGGTAGCAGGAGGTACCTGAGCTCTTCCTCCATATCGGGAATGGTGTTCAGCAGGGTGTCAATCTCTGCCTTGGCCATATCACGCATCTCTTCATCCTTCTCCACCGCGAGCAGTTCCCTCGAGCTGGCCAGGTTATTGAGTGCACTCTTGTACCTCTCATATGACTCTACCACAGGCTGCAGTTCCTTGTATTCCCTGTTTAGCTTTATAAACCGTTTCATGTCTGACATGACGTCCGGTAAATTGAGCATCTCGCCCACCTCTATAAAGCGTTTTTTCACACCCTCAAGCTTGCCGAGTATAAGATTATTTGCCATTTCTTAAAAAATTTCAGGGGACAAAGGTAGTGAATGTCAGGGAATAGGCAATAGTCTGAACCGCCATTCTGGAGACTGTTTCCTACTGCCTAATAAGTAAATTCACCATATTCACTTATTATGGTTAGCCTTTTCGAGAGTGCCTCCTCACATCTTCCCACCACCCTGGCATCAAGATCAAATGTGGCTGCTATGTCAATGATGGTCTGGGCATCGTCAGGGTCTACATAGATTTCCATGCGGTGACCCATGTTGAATACCCTGTACATCTCCTCCCACGGTGTGGCGGAATTCTTCTGAATCATTTCAAACAGGGGCGGTACAGGGAACAGATTATCTTTAATGACATGCAGCCTGTCAATGAAATGGAGGATCTTGGTCTGTCCGCCGCCGGAAACATGAACCATTCCATGTACTGACCCTCGCATAATGTCAAAAACCTTCTTTATCACAGGTGCATATGTACGCGTGGGCGATAATACCATTCTGCCGGCACTGATGCCATTGACGGATGTCGGATCAGTAAGCTTCAGCGTACCTGAATATACCAGTTCTGAAGGAACGGAGGGATCATAACTCTCAGGATAGAGCGAAGCCAGGTATCTTTCAAATACGTCATGGCGTGCTGATGTGAGACCGTTGCTGCCCATCCCTCCATTATACTCCTTCTCATAGGTAGTCTTTCCGAATGATGCCAGGCCCACAATTACATCTCCTGCCCTGATATTTGAATTGTCAATAATGTCACTGCGCCGCAGACGCGCCACAACAGTCGAATCTACAAT
Organism: Bacteroidales bacterium; assembly: GCA_032127795.1. Taxonomy (GTDB): domain Bacteria; phylum Bacteroidota; class Bacteroidia; order Bacteroidales; family VadinHA17; genus SR-FBR-E99. The sequence goes on from JAQBHM010000246.1 coordinate 3,144, forward strand.
TACCGTTCTTACGAGGTCACCGACATCAGCCGTCTCACCCCCGGTGGACCATATACCCACACCGGTATCACGCAGCTCGCTGAGAAATTCCTCTGTCCCTTCAATAATGGCCCTGACAACCTCCCCGGGAATAAGATTCCTGTTCCTGCCTATTGTTGACGAAAGCAGGATATTATCAGTAGCACCTGCACACAGCAGGTCGTCGAGATTCATGACAACAGCATCCTGGGCAATGCCCTTCCATACTGAGATATCTCCCGTCTCCTTCCAGAAAACATATGCAAGTGATGACTTTGTACCTGCGCCGTCAGCATGCATAATGTTGCAATACTGCGGGTCGCCGCCAAGGAGGTCGGGAATGACTTTACAGAAGGCACCGGGAAAGAGCCCCTTATCAATGTTCCTGATTGCAGCATGGACATCCTCCTTGCCTGATGACACTCCCCTCTTGCTGTAACGTGAACTGTCAGCCATAAATCAGATGAAATACTTTATTCATATTCAACCGCATTCTACCTTGGAGGTACATAGTCAGTGCGCAATACCTTGAATTCCGTCCGGCGGTTGATCTGGTGGGCAATCTCCTTCTGCTCATCATTGGCAAGAGTATTGATAAACTGCTCTGTAAGTGTGGTGCCCTCAGTGAGGAAAGGTGACTCCTGCGATATTTCCCTGTCAACCACCTTGGGACTTGTCTCTCCGTAGCCCCTGGCCGTGAGCCTCTCACTTGCTATTCCCTTGCCAATGAGATAGTTCACGACAGACTGTGCTCTTTTCTGTGAAAGATCAAGGTTATACTCCTCGGTGTCACGTGAATCAGTGTGCGACATGAGCTCAATTGTCACATTCGGGTTATCATTAAGAGTCTCAACGAGCTTGTCAAGCGATACCATTGATTCAGGTCTCAGATCCCATTTCCCGAAGTCATAAAAGATATTTGGCAGTTCTATGGGCTTGTCAATGGCGGTAAGGAGTATTGTTGCCATGAAGTCGCGGCTCTTATCCTGACCCCTGGTGGTCTCTTTTTCCTTCCCGTTGAGATATCCCTCCCTGGAAGCAAGGAATATATAGTCGACCTCGGGCTTGAGGGTGAATTTAAAGTCTCCGCCCGTGCCGGTCTCAGTCTGAAGGTTTGCGCCGTCACTGGCGATAAGTGCTACTGTGGCTCCCTGCACAGGCTGTCCTGTCTTCTCATCCTTGACAAGGCCGGTAATACCAAAGCGCAGCGGGGGCAGCTCAAAGAAATAGAGATCATCATCACGCCTGCCCTTGCGGGTTGAACTGAAAATGCCCTTTTCAGCGCCATTTTCAAAGGTGATCCCGAAATCATCAGCGAAGCTGTTTATAGGGGGCTTCATATTCTCAACCACCCACCGGTTGTCTGTCTGATGCGTAGCCCTGAAGATATCGAGGCCTCCCATGCCTATCTGACCGTCGGAAGCGAAATAGAGGGTGCCGTCATCACGAACGTATGGGAATAATTCATTACCCCTTGTATTGATGTCTGTTCCCAGGTTCTCCGCGCGCGACCATGTTCCACCTGCAGAAGTGCGGGTGACACGGTAAATATCTTTACCGCCGGTGCCTCCCGGCATGTCAGAAACGAAATAAAGGGTAAGACCGTCAGATGATATCGAAGGATGAGCAGCAACGAGGCTGTCAGCAATCAGGGTCAGTTTCTGAGGAACTGACCACTGTGTGCCCTCACGCTCAGAATACATTATTGCACACCCTTTATCCTCCCGCTTCCCAGCCTCACAACGGGTAAAATATACCTCGGTAAAGTCCGGAGAAAATGTGGGAGTACCATCTTCAAACT
>JAQBHM010000247.1:0-2875 GCA_032127795.1 Bacteroidales bacterium
ATAATAACCTGATGTTCTGATGAGTATAAAATATTTGTAAAAGTCAAGGGAAAAAAGTTTTTTTTTTAAGTTTTTTTTTTACAAATATTGTCCCACGGTTCAGCGCACCAAAAAATAGTAGAAGAATTATTAATTATTACCTGAATGAACAAGTCACATGATGAAGTTTGGAATAATTGTCTCGGAATTATTCGTGATATTATTCCATCCGCCAGTTTCAAGACCTGGTTCGAGCCAATTGTACCGCTCAGGCTTGAAAAAAATATCTTAACAATTCAGGTTCCCAGTCCTTTCTTCTATGAATATCTTGAAGAGCAGTACATTGACATTCTCCGTAAGACGCTGAGACGTGAGATTGGTCAGGAAGCCAAGCTTGAGTACAACATTATAATGGAGAATTCTGTATACAGCAATGGCAAGCCTTATACTGTAAAATATCCTTCAAGAAACAAGACTGATCTTAATAACAAACCGATGCAGGTTCCGTTTGAGGTTACACAACCTGCAATAAAGAATCCTTTCATAATTCCGGGGATCAAGAAGCTTCATTTTGATCCCAGGCTGAATCCTGACTATTCGTTCGCCAACTTTATTGAGGGTGAATGCAACCGTCTGGCACGTTCTGCTGGTATAGCTGTAGGAAACAATCCCGGCGGTACAGCCTTCAATCCTCTCATGGTCTACGGGGACTCCGGTCTGGGGAAGACTCACCTTGTTCAGGCAATAGGCATCCTTGTAAAGGAAAAGCAGCCTGACAAGACTGTGCTGTATGTCAATGCAAACAAGTTTCAGACTCAGTTTGTTGAATCTATCCGCAACAACAGCAAGAATGATTTTCTTCATTTTTATCAGATGATTGACGTTCTCATAATTGATGACGTTCATGATTTTGCCGGCAAGGAAAAGACGCAGGATACCTTCTTTCACATTTTCAATCATCTGCATCAGTCAGGCAAGCAGCTGATACTCACATGCGACAAACCTCCGGTGGAGCTGCAGGGCATGGAGCAGAGACTTCTTTCCAGGTTCAAATGGGGTTTGCTTGCCGATTTACAAAAACCTGATTTTGAGACCAGGCTGGCGATACTCCGTAAAAAAGCATATAATGACGGCATTGAGTTGCCTGATGAGATATTCGAATTCCTTGCAGAAAATATTTCAAGCAACATTCGTGAACTCGAGTCCGGCCTGATCTCTCTTTATGCACAGTCGACACTTAACCGCAAAGAGGTAACACTTGATCTGGCGCGGCAGATGGTTGACAGGCTTGTGAACACTCAACGCAGGGAGATCACAATCGATTATATTCAGAAAATAGTCTGTGAATATTACAAGATACCTGTTGATCAGATGCAGGGCAAGACCCGCAAGCGTGAGATAGTACAGGCAAGGCAGGTATCGATGTATTTTTCCAAGAGCCTCACCAAGGCTTCCCTGGCAAGTATAGGATCATTGATCGGAGGCAAAGACCATGCAACAGTGCTGCATGCTTGCAAAACGGTAAATAACCTCATAGACACTGACCGTCATTTCAGAAACCAGATACTTGAAATAGAAAAGAAACTGAAAGTATGAAACTCACATGTTAGGCAAACATAAATTATAGATTTTATTTCGTTAGAATGTGGGTTCCATCATACCTTTAAAATCAAAATTATTTTATGATGAAAGCAGATATTGACTTACTGCGCGAAGAGTTTTTTAAGATTTACGGAGACAGGGTGATCAGCCCTGTTCTTTTTTATTCACCCGGCAGGGTGAACCTTATTGGTGAGCATACTGACTACAATGGAGGATATGTCTTCCCATGCGCACTTGACTTCGGAACATACCTGTTTGTCAGGCAGATTGATACACCTGTCATAAGGATGAACAGCCTTAATTTTACCGGAGACATAAAAATAGCTGTCAGTCAGACCTATACAAAAATCGAAAAGAGCTGGACTAATTATCCCGCGGGTGTGATAAATGAGTTCGCCAAGCTGGGGATAATGGCACCGGGACTGGAAATGCTTTTCTGGGGTGACATTCCTAACGGGGCAGGACTATCCTCTTCGGCATCCATTGAGATGGTCACGGCGGTAGCACTTAATGATCTCACCAATGCCGGTCTTTCGATGATTGACCTTGTTAAAATGAGCCAGAGGGCAGAAAATATGTTCGTGGGAATGAACTGCGGCATTATGGATCAGTTTGCTGTGGGATTCGGTAAAAAGGATCATGCCATAAACCTCAACTGTGACACCCTGGAGTACAGGTATGCACCACTGAAGCTCGGTGACAGAAGGATTATCATCACCAACACCAATAAGCGCAGAGGACTTACCGACTCGAAGTATAATGAACGGAGGGCTGAGTGCGACAGGGCTGTGGAGTTGATTGCACCGCACCATGAAATAAAGAATCTGAGTGACCTCGGGATCAGTGATCTTGGATTGCTCGACAAATATATTCCTGACGAAACCGTAAGAAGAAGGGCAAAGCATGTCATCACTGAGAATGCACGTACCCTTGAAGCCATCTCAGCTCTTGAGAATAATGACATCGCCGGTCTTGGCAGGCTCATGAATGAATCACATGACTCGTTGTGCCATGACTATGAAGTCACCGGCACGGAGCTGGATACGCTGGTTTATGAAGGGCGCCGTCTTCCCGGCGTTATAGGATCCCGGATGACGGGAGCCGGTTTTGGCGGCTGTACTGTATCAATTGTTGAGGCAGAACACGCAGAATCATTTATCTCAAAACTGGGTGCGATATACCTGGCCAAAACAGGTCTGAAGGCTGAATTTTACCTCCCCGGCATAGGTGACGGCGCCCGCAGAATAGACTGACCATCTATTCCTAATTCTTAATTCTTACTTCCAGTCACCGG
>JAQBHM010000248.1:0-11216 GCA_032127795.1 Bacteroidales bacterium
ACATTTGTCTTGAAATATTCACCTACTGTTTTCATATCAGCATCGGTATCGCCGGTCAGGAAATTTGTTGTAACATAATTGCTAAACTGTGATGCCAGCATTTCGCCAAGGAGGTAGTTGTGATAATAACACGGATACAGGGCAACATGTATTTTGGTAGCCCAGTCAGGCATATTCCGGCCTTCGGGCTTCTTCATCATCTGGTATTTCTCAACCAGGTCCCACCAGAGCTGGTTGATATCCTGATCAGGATTCTCATACATCGATTTTTCAAAGCGGTACATCACCTGTGCCCAGCGGCTGAAGACAAGCTGCTGCAGCCTGAGGGCCTTGAAGCTGTCATCGCTTATCTTCTTCATCTCCTGCTCATCAATGATACCCATATTATTCATCCAGGCAGGGTTTGTGGCCAGCCTGCCGAAGTAGTTTGCAATTGCCTCAGTGGTGAAGGTATGGGCCGCATCCCTCAGTGTAAATGGCAGCGATGGGTCATTGTAGTAAGAGTAAACACCGTGCCCCAGTTCATGAAGAATGGTATTCATCCAGTAAGAGTCAGGCCGGATATTGTCAAGGGTACGCACGTCTCCCGAGCGGTCAATGTCAGTGCAAAATGCATGCTGGTTCTTGCCCGGTTTCTCATAAAGGTCACTTTTCTCAAGTATAGCCTCTACGGGAAGCCCTATTTTTGAATAATATTCTGTAACCAGCTTCACAGGATCCTGGTTCTCATAATACTTATCAAAATCAACTGTATAGATTTCAGGAGCCTCCTGGAAATAACGGTTCTGGTAATGCCATGGTTTCAGTTCAGAAACAGGTATCCTGTAACGTGCAGAGAAATATTCATCTATGTCTCCTTTCAGCCCTATAAAATTATCTCTTGTAAGGCTGTCAAGCTCATCGAAGATCCTTGTAACATCTTCAGGATTCTGCCCTGACAGTTCGAGGCTCATCTGATGAAAGTTGCTGAACCCAAGCTTCTGTGCTATTGTATTTCTGTGCTTCACCAGTCTTATAACGTCTTCAGCAACAACCGGTCCTATCATTTTATGACCTTCCCAGGCTGCCTGTAACTCAGGACTGCTTTTAGAATTTCGCAATATATCTTCAATCTCATTGTCACTTAGCTGCTTACCGTTCACTGATGCCCTGAAATTTGAATATTTCTTGTTGAGCTCAGTCTCCTGGCGGATCTGTTCCGCAATGAGACTGGAATCAATCTGACCCTGGAGGTACATGTTATAGAGAAGATCCAGCTGACGTGACAGGAGCGGTTCTTTTACAAGGCCTGATTCCTTCAGCTCCTTCAACTCAGCAAAAGCCTCACTGTCAATATACATACTTATATAATCAACTGAAGCTTTTTCGCTGCGGGACCATGCTTCATCAGTACCGTTTACATTGGCATCCCATGATGCCAGCGCTGACTCTTTATAGAGAGGAATTGCTTTCGTCTCGTACGCCGTAACGAAATCTCTCATCCTGTTTTCCATTTTTTCCTGCTTTGAAGTACATGACCACAATAGGGTCATCACTGCGATTAGTAATAATGTTATCCTTTTCATATTTAAGTTTTTGGGTTCTGCAATATAAGAAAAAGAGAAAATAGAAATAGTGACAAAAATAAGATATCAGGGCCCGGGTATCAGTTCCAGGCCCCAATTCTTAATTCTTAATCATAATTCCTTTTTTAACGTACATGGGCATCATGGCTGATCTTATCGAACAGCCCTTCCAGTACTTCAATTGAAGGATTATCAGAAAATGTGTCTCCCCGTGGGAGAATTGCAGCAAGCTGGTCATCAATGCTGAAGGCATCGCTGATAAGGTCACTGCAATTGGTCTGAATTTCGTTATAAGAAAGTAACGGGGTAAAATTTTCTTCCATAGGCAAATTTGTTCTCACATGAGAAAAACGCCTTTGAAAATCAAATATTGTTTCAGTTAACGGAGAGAGTGATGTTTTTTTCAGTCATCATTTTGCGCATGTTTATCAGCGCATATCTCATACGGCCAAGAGCTGTATTGATGCTCACTCCTGTCATATCAGCTATCTCCTTGAAACTCATTCCCGCATAATGCCTCATAATTACCACTTCACGCTGGTCATCAGGAAGGTCACTGATAAGCCTTCTCACATCACGAAGGATCTGGCGGCGGACCATAATATCCTCCACATTATCATCGGCAAGCCTCTTTGAATTGAAGAGGTCAGACTCATAGTCATCATTCAGTACCAATCCCAGCTGCTTTTCATGCCTGAAATGGTCAATAATGAGGTTGTGGGCAATACGCATCACCCATGACAGAAATCTGCCGTCATCCTGGTATCTGCCGGCACGGATTGACTGGACAACCTTCAAAAAAGTATCCTGAAAGATGTCATCTGCCAGATCCCTGCTTCGGATGTAAAGGCTGATATATGAATAAACTTTGCTCTTATGACGGAGTATCAGGAGCTCCATGCTCCTATTGTCACCGTTCATGTAACTGGCTATCAGTTCATAATCGGTATTTTTGCTCTTCATAGCTCTCTCTTATTGGTAAAGAGTAGAAATCTGCTATAGGCTGTCCTCCGTTATTTGTTAATTACGATACAAAGAAAACAAAAAATCTTAAATCCAAAAATAGTAATTTTGACTTTTAAAATTTCAGGATAGCAAATGAAGGGGAATATAGAGATAAAGGGAGCACGGGTCCATAATCTTAAAGACATCTCTCTGAACATCCCCCGGAACAAGCTTATTGTTATCACCGGTGTTTCAGGCTCCGGGAAATCGTCGCTGGCATTTGACACCGTTTATGCTGAAGGGCAGCGCAGGTACGTTGAGAGTCTCTCATCTTATGCCAGGCAATTCCTTGGCCGCATGAACAAGCCTGAGGTAGATTTCATCAACGGCATCCCTCCTGCTATTGCCATTGAACAGAAGGTAAACACCCGCAATCCCAGGTCAACGGTAGGGACATCCACCGAGATACATGACTACCTGAGGCTTTTGTGGTCTCGGGTGGGACATACTATCTCTCCTGTTTCAGGACGAGAGGTCAGAAAACATTCGATAGATGATGTTGTAAATTACATCGCATCACTGACCGCCGGCACCAGGGTTGTTCTGACCGCTCCACTGGTTGTGCCTGAAAATGTTGACAAAAGAGAGTATATTGATTTCCTTGTAAAGCAGGGTTATAACCGCATAAGTACCGAAAAAGGCCTTGTGAGGCTTGATGAGCCCGGCTCTGCAGAGGTGATAAAAGATGCCCAGACACTTGACATCATCATAGACAGGCTTTCAACATCCCATGCTCCTGAAGAAATGAGTCGTGCCGCCGACTCGGTACAGACGGCATTCCTCACAGGCAAAGGCCATATCACCCTGACCGTCACTGATGAAGAGACAACTCAGACGGTACAGTTCTCTGATAAATTCGAGGAAGACGGGATCATTTTTGAGGAACCGACAGAACACCTCTTCAGCTTCAACTCTCCCCTCGGCGCCTGTCCACTTTGCGAGGGCTATGGACGGGTCATCGGCATTGATGACAGCCTGGTGATCCCCGATGAGAATCTCTCTGTGTTTGATGATGCCATCGCCTGCTGGAGAGGTGAGACTATGAGGCAGTGGAAAGAGAGACTGGTGTTCAATGCTGAAAAGTTTGATTTCCCGATTCATAAGCCGTGGTTTAAACTCACACCTGAACAGAAAGCAGTTGTCTGGAATGGGAACAGGTATTTTTTCGGTCTCAATCAGTTCTTTCAGCATCTTGAGGAGAAGAAATACAAGATTCAGTACCGCGTCATGCTCAGCCGTTACCGCGGCAAACGAATATGTCCCGAATGTGACGGGCACAGACTGCGCAAGGAGGCACGATGGGTAAAAGTGGGAGGCCGATCCATTCAGGAGATCTCTTCAATGCCGGTAAGTGAAGCCTGGGCCTTCTTCAATGCTCTGATGCTTAACGGCGAGGAGAAAGAGATAGCCGGGCGCCTTCTGAAAGAGATACAGCAACGACTGGGTTACATGCTTGACGTGGGGCTTTCTTATCTCACCCTCGACAGGCTCTCCAATACCCTCTCAGGGGGTGAGTCTCAGCGTATCAACCTTGCCACATCACTGGGCAGCAGCCTGGTAGGATCATTGTATATCCTCGATGAGCCCAGTATAGGACTGCACCCCCGTGACACCGGACTTCTTGTCAATGTGCTGAAAGAGCTGCGGGACCTGGGCAATACGGTAATTGTAGTTGAGCATGAGGAGGAGATCATAAAGACGGCTGACGAAATAATAGATATGGGACCAGGCGCCGGCACCCACGGAGGCGAGATAGTATACCAGGGAAGCGTTGATTTCTCTGCCAGAAACAAATCGCTTACTGCGGCTTATATGACAGGGGTCATGCAAATTGAAGAACCGGCATTCAGACGTAAGTGGAACAGTTATATTGAAATTACCGGCGCCAGGGAAAATAACCTTAAGGAGGTAAGTGTCAGATTCCCCCTGCATACAATAACTGCCGTCACAGGAGTCAGCGGATCGGGAAAGAGCACGCTGGTGCATGACATACTCTTCAGCGCTCTCTCAAACAAGATTATGGGTACAAGCCTGAAGACAGGCCATTTTTCAGAGATGCTCGGCGATGCAGCAAGCATTAATTCTGTGGAGATGGTTGACCAGAACCCGATAGGAAGGTCAAGCCGTTCCAACCCGGTGACCTACCTCAAAGCCTTTGATGACATAAGAAAACTCTTTGCCGAACAGCAGGCTTCAGTACAGTATGGATTCAAACCAGCCCATTTTTCTTTCAATGTTGAAGGCGGAAGATGTGAAGAATGCCAGGGCGAAGGACTGATAAGGGTGGAGATGCAGTTCATGGCTGATGTTGAACTCACCTGCGAGACCTGTAAGGGAATGCGTTTCAAACGTGATATTCTGGAAGTGCGGTTTCATGGCAAAAATATCTATGACGTTCTGGAAATGACTATTGACGAGGCAATTGAATTCTTCGGCAGATGTCATGACAAGTCCTGCAAAAAGATCTCAGATAAACTTAAGCCTCTTGCTGATGTAGGACTGGGCTATGTAAGACTTGGACAGTCTTCCTCCACTCTTTCAGGTGGCGAGAGCCAGAGGGTCAAGCTGGCATACTACCTGAGCCAGGAGAAGAGTAATACAAAGATGCTTTTCATCTTTGACGAGCCCACTACCGGCCTCCATTTCCATGACATCAGCAAGCTGATGAAGTCACTGAATGCACTTGTGGAACACGGTCATTCAGTGATACTCATAGAGCATAATGTTGAGGTCATCAAGTGTGCCGACTGGGTAATCGACCTTGGCCCTGAGGGAGGTGAAAAAGGAGGGTTTGTTGTCTTTGAGGGCACACCCGAGCAACTGAAAAACTGCAAAGAGTCCTACACGGCAAGATATCTGAAGTTAAAGGTTAAAAAATAAAACCGCATACACTATTCCCTATTGCCTAATCCCTATTGCCTAATCCCTATTGCCTAATCCCTATTGCCTAATCCCTATTGCCTAATCCCTAATCCCTACTCCCTACTGCCTGACAAGAACTCCATCGGCACATGCAGCCTGCTGCTCCATGATTTTTCGGAATGGTCATGACCTTCATACTTTACTGTGATCCAGTTTTCTGAATTAAAACCTGCTGATGACATTACTTTGTCAACCTTCTTCTGATACGGTTCATACCATCTATCAAGTGTTCTAGTGCCGTAATCAAAATATATCTTATGATTTTCGGGTGCAGGCAGGTTTAAGGAGAGGTATTTCCTGAATGCTTTTGCAACCCTGTTATCGTTTCTTGTAAAAAAGCCGACTCCTCGCATGGGGAGATGGGTTGAGAGGCATCCCGCACCTCCAAAGACATCAGGATACTCGCAGATGGCGTAGAGCGAGATCAGTCCACCCATGCTTGAACCCATTACAATAGTATTTTCCCTGTCTGTATAAGTTGAATAATGTGAGTCAATATAAGGCTTGATTTCTTTAACAAGCATCCTGAGATAAGCATCACCCAGCGGTTCGCTTTTCATCGACCTCCTGAGAAATTTTGCACTGCAGCGCTCCTTCATGAATGACAGGGCCTTTTCCTGAAAATACTCTTCATATCTGTAGGGGTTCCTGTTCCATACCCCTACAATGATGCAGGGCCTGATCTTGTTTTCATTCATCAGCTGAGAAGCAACCTCATCAGCCATCCACTCCTGCTTATTCCATGTGATTGCAGTGTCAAAAAGCATCTGTCCGTCATGCATATAGATAACGGCATAATTCTTTGTGGTGTCATAATCTGCCGGCAGCCATACACTTACATCGCGGGGGGCCCTTATCTCTGATGATGTTATGATAAACCTTTCGATTTTTCCTCCAGGTGGAATTTCACCGTGTGCGGGGGTCATCATCTGAAGCAGCAAAGCCGTTGATAAAATCAATATACCTTTCATTTTCAAATCAGATTTCATTTATATTTTTTGATTCGTCTGTCCGACTGATAGTCGCTTCACCTGAAGATCCATAATAGCGGCTTTTTATCCAAAGTGAAACATTAACCAGTCCTATCATGACCGGAACCTCCACAAGAGGACCTATCACAGCGGCAAAAGCTTCCCCTGAATTGATCCCGAAAACCGCTATGGCCACCGCAATGGCCAGCTCGAAATTATTGCTTGCAGCAGTAAATGAGAGGGTGGCCGACTGTTCATAGTTTGCCCCGGCCCTTTTGCTCATTATGAATGAGAGAATGAACATCACCACAAAATAGATGATAAGGGGCATTGCTATGCGGACAACATCTATCGGAATCTTAATGATGTATTCTCCCTTTAATGAGAACATTACAAAAATTGTAAACAGCAGTGCAATGAGAGTGACAGGGCTGATCTTAGGGATAAATTTTGAATGATACCACTCCTTGCTTTTTATCCGGATAAGGACAAAACGGGTCAGAAATCCTGCTATAAAAGGTATCCCGAGGTAAATAAAAACACTTTTGGCTATCTGTCCTATTGTAATCTGTTCTACTGCATCATTTACAGGCAATCCGAACCACCCCGGAAGAACAGAGATGAACAGATATGCATACAGGGAGAAAAAGAGCACCTGGAAGATTGAGTTGAAAGCCACAAGTCCTGCAGCATACTGCGTATCGCCCTTCGCAAGGTCATTCCAGACAATCACCATGGCAATGCACCTTGCCAGGCCAATGAGTATCAGCCCGTACATATATTCAATGTTGAACCGCAGAAACAATATGGCGAGCAGGAACATAAGTATCGGACCTATCACCCAGTTCTGCACCAGCGAAAGACCAAGCACCCTTGTGTTTCTGAATACATCAGGCAGCTCTTCATATTTCACCTTCGCCAGCGGCGGATACATCATCACGATGAGGCCTATTGCAATGGGGATATTGGTTGTACCGCTTGACAGACTGTTCCAGAAATCTGCTATGTCAGGACTGCTCCATCCGATTATCACCCCGGCAAACATCGCCAGGAAGATCCATAAAGTCAGATACCTGTCAAGTATTTTGAGTTTTTTCTGAGATGGCATATATATCTAATTTTGGTCTTTATAGCCGGTTACCGTAATGCTGAAGATACCCTTTTCTCCTGATTTAAATGCTGAAATATCATGGCTCTCCTTAAATCCTGCCAGGGTGCTTCCGGGAAGGTGGATTTGCTTTTCCTTATGGATCCTGACTTTTTTGAAGCCCTGATTTTCAATTAATTTGATATATTCATCAAGTTCAACAGCTCCGGAGACACAACCGGCATACATCTCAGCATCCTCTCTCATCCTGGCAGTCAGTTTTCCTTTCAGTACAACGTCAGAGACACAGAAATGGCCTCCCGGTTTCAATACTCTCATTATTTCGCTGAAGGCCTTCTTTTTGTCCGGAACAAGGTTCAGAACGCAGTTTGAGAGTATCACATTAAATCTGTTATCCGGCAGGGGCAAATTCTCAATGTCACCCTTAACAAAATCAACGTTCGTATAACCCAGTTTCTTTCTGTTCTCTTCTGCCTTCAGCAGCATGGGCTCAGTAAAATCTATTCCTGTCACTGAGCCTGACTCACCAACTATTGCCCTGGCCACGAAACAGTCATTGCCTGCCCCGCTTCCCAGATCAAGCACCTGGTCACCGGGCATGAGAGAAGCAAATTCCGTCGGGATACCACAGCCAAGATTAAGGTCTGCATCACGATTATAACCCTCAAGATGGTCATATTTTTCGCTGAAAACCGTGTAATCAACAGTGGAGCAACAACCGGGAGTACATCCACAGGATTTGTCACCGCTGACTTCTGAAGAAGCAGCTATCTGCCCGTACTTCTCCTGCACAATAAGTTTAAGATCTTCTGGTTTCATTTCAGGTAATTTAAATTTTGTTTTTTGCAGATTGTCATATTTCCTTGAAAATTACTTTTTATGACGCGGTCTGAGCTGACAGACGCATGATCCGTCAAGCTGCTCTGTAATATCTTTCTTTAGAGGCAAGCCGTCGTGCTCCCATTCTACGATTCCGCCAGCCATGTTTGCGATATTTTTAAATCCCTTACTGAGAAGAAATTCCATTGCTTCATGACTTCTCAGGCCAACAGAATCAGCAATTATAAGGAGATTTCCTTCCGGCAGATCCTGATACTCTTCACCAAGCCTGCTTTTTGGAATATAAATCACCTCCGGCACCGCAAAACACTTATAGCCGGTCAGCCTCTGTTCACGTACATCCACAATGAGTGCACCGTTTTCTGTTGCTTCTTTAAAAGCTTCCGCAGGCGTCAGATTAAAGAAACCTGAGCTGAAAAATCCCTTCATGATAAACCGGCTCCCCATTCCTCCTTATTCTCGTCAGTCACAGGCACACTTAAAATCACTTACTGCACCGCTAAAGAATGCGGATAAAATTTCCTGCATCCTATTAAGCCTTTCCTGGTCAAGACAGTAATGTATCTTAAGACCGTCTGTAGAACCGCATATAACACCTATCTTTCTCAGCTCCTCAAGATGCTGTGCAACCGTTGTTCTGCTCAGCGGAAGATAATCTGAGATATTGCCTGTTCGAATTTCCTTCTTTTCTGCAATCAATTCTATGATTGCCAGCCTGGCAGGATGAGAGAGTACTCTTGCAATATCTGCTATCTCCTGCTGTCTTGTACTGAACTCATCTGACTTGTTATTTGTCATAGCCATCCATTGTGACGTAAATATACGTCATTAATTTTTCCTGCCTGTTAATCATAAAAAAATATTTTGAAATAATTAATTATATATTGCGCCACTGAACTCCATAAACCATAAATATGACACTACTGTTTTCATCTTCTGCCGGCATAAGATCGCTCCTCTCAGGTTATGATATTCATTTTCAGAGTCTTGTTTTTACATGGATAGCGGTTATGGTCACTGTTGCACTTCTGTGTTTCATTGTCAGTGAAATAACACGGAACTACAGCCAGGTAGACAAGTTATGGAGCCTGGTTCCGATAGGCTACAGCTGGATTACTTTTGCAGCCTATCCTACGGCACGGATATTTATGATGGCTTCACTTGTAACAATATGGGGTCTTCGATTAAGTTACAACTTTTATCGCAAGGGGGGATACAATATAATTCCATGGAAAGGATCAGAAGACTACAGGTGGCAGATCATGAGAGAACGATCTGAATTGAGAGGCAGATTCAGGTTTGGCCTGTTCAATCTGCTGTTTATCTCCTTTTACCAGAATATTCTCATTCTTCTCTTTTCAACGCCATTGCTGCTTGCCGCACTATATAATGATAAGCCCCTGACAGTAATTGATATCACAGCGGCTGTTTTGATGCTGCTCTTTATAACTACCGAAGGCATTGCAGACAATCAGCTATTCAGGTTTCATACAGAAAAGAGCGGCGGGGTGAAAGGTTCAAAGCGTTATAATGCGTCACTTGACAAGGGATTCATGTCCGAAGGATTGTGGAAGTCTATCAGGCACCCCAACTTTGCCTCAGAGCAGGCGATATGGATCAGCTTTTACTTTTTCGGTGTTGCGGCCTCAGGTAAATGGTTCAATCCCACCATAGCAGGTCCCTTGTTGCTGGTTCTACTGTTCATGGGGAGTACCTCTTTAACTGAAAGCATAAGCAGAGGCAAGTATCCTGGTTATGATGCATACCGGATGGAGGTCCCCAAGTTTTTCCCACGGCTATTGTCATCCGGGAGGCCTAGAAAAACGAACCGTAAATAAGTCCTGAGACGGTGGCCATAACCACAACAAGGATTACATAGACCGCCGTTTTCTGGGTACCTATCACCCCGCGTATTACAAGCATATTGGGCAGCGAGAGTGAAGGTCCCGCAAGCAACAGGGCAAGAGCCGGTCCTTTTCCCATTCCCGAAGCAATCAGCCCCTGTAATATTGGCACTTCTGTAAGTGTGGCGAAATACATGAAAGCGCCTACAATTGAAGCGAAGAAATTGGAAAAGACTGAATTGCCTCCTACCAGTGCTGATATCCATTCATTCGGAATAACACCCGCAATACTCTTGCCGTCATGTGTTGACCCCAGCAGGAAACCGGCAGTTACAACACCTATTGCCAGAAGCGGAAGTATCTGCTTTGCAAATCCCCATGTTGACATGGCCCATTCCCTGTTTTCATCATCCCTCCTGTCAAGAAGGGTGATGACGCTTAATGAAATAATGCCCACAAGCATCGGAACAAGCGGTCTGATTTTATCGTTCTCAATTAATGTATCTGAAAGCAGAACTGAAACAGCCGTTGCCACCACTGCGCCCAGTACCCATTGCCATCGGATCTTCAGTATCCTGATCAACGAGTAGCAAAGCAGGAGGCCGAATGCCCCTGTGATATACCATTTATAAGCCCAGATATAATACCATGTGCTTGAGGAATCACCTTCCCCGGGTTTTCCCCAGTTTGCAAAAACGAGTATCAGCACAAGGGAGAAGAAGTGAAATGATGTCTGCCACATGGGCCGCTTTTCAGGCTGAAGAACAATATTCATCTGTTCCTCTTTCTTTATCTTCTCCTCCTTACGATAGATCACTGACATTACCAAGCCGATTATGACACTGAAGAATACTGCACCGATTGTTCGTGCAACACCCATCTCAAAACCAAGGATACGGGCAGTGAGTATAATAGCAAGGATGTTTATTGCAGGTCCTGAATATAAAAATGCAATTGCCGG
>JAQBHM010000249.1:0-15355 GCA_032127795.1 Bacteroidales bacterium
TTTCCAGAAACTCATTTTGTATTCAAAATTAGTGAATGTTATCTCAGGTAGTTAAAAAACAATAATAACTATTATACAACATAATTTCATATGGTGAGATCATTAATTTTGAAATACAGCAAATCAGAAAAAACATGATTAGAAAATCAATCTTCACAGCATTACTCATCTGTTTAATAAATCCGGTTAACGGACAGGATGATTTCAGTTATCAGTTGCCACCGGAGGCTATAGTAAAGATCATTGATGCGCAGCAGACACCGTCTGTCAACGTTAGTCCTGACAACTCTGTCATACTTCTGCTTGACAGGCCGGGGCTGGTCTCCATCGCGGAGCTCTCAGCTCCTGAACTGCGCATTGCAGGGCTGAGGCTTGATCCGACCACCAGCAGCCAGAGCCGCGGGCAGTCAGTCAAAAAGATTTCCGTCATGAACGTTGACGGCACGAACCTCCGCAGTTTTACCGGCATGCCCGCAGAACCGGAGATAACCAACATATCATGGTCTGATGACAGCAAGCGGTTCACCTTTGCCAATACCACTGCCACAGGTGTTGATCTGTGGGTTGCAGATCTTGCCACCATGTCTGTCAGCATGATTGACACAGGGCTGAATAATATTTTCCGCGGTACCGGCAGCTGGCTGCCTGACGGGTCATTTGTCTATCTCCGTACAATCCGGAACCGCGGCAAGTTGCCCGTAGCATCACAGGTTCCTGTGGGACCCGTGATTCAGGAGAGCAAAGGCAAACAGGGTGAGTCACGCACCTTCCAGGACCTTCTTAAAAATGCATATGACGAGGCAATCTTCGAATATTATGCCACCTCTGAGCTTATGAGATGGGACGGCACGGAAACATCCGTTATCGGGAAGAAGGGCATCTATACCCAAGTTTCTCCTTCACCTGACGGCAATTGGCTTATGATCAGCACTGTTGAAAGACCATTCTCATATCTTGTGCCTTATAATTTCTTTCCTACCAGGACAGAGATCATTGATCTCACAGGGAAGGTGGTAAGAGCTCTTCTTTTAAAGCCTCTGCAGGAAAATCTGCCGAGAGGCTATGATGCTGTAAATCCCGGCCCCAGGAGCCACAGTTGGCGGGCCGATAAGCCAGCCACCCTGATATGGGTAGAGGCCCTTGACGGCGGAGACTACCATGCCAGGGAGATGAAATATCATGACCAGGTATATTTTCTTGAAGCCCCTTTCGCCGGAGATCCCAAAGCGTTCCTTTCTGTGGAGAAAAGGATACAAAGAATAACATGGGGCAATGACAACCTGGCGGTCTTGTATGAAGGCCTTTCCAAGAGCCGTGTGAGAGTCACCAGTACCTTCAGTCCTGCCGATCCGCAGAACACCCTGAAAAAAATATTTGAGCTCAACTCTGATGACCGCTATGGCAATCCGGGCGGATTCATGACAGCTGTCAACAGTTTCGGACAACAGGGACTGCTGTTTGGAGATAAGGGAAAGACACTTTACCTGAGCGGCCAGGGCTCCTCGCCGGAGGGTGACCAGCCTTTTGTTGATAAATATGATATCAAAACAGGAAAGACAACACGTCTGTGGCGTTCTGAAGCTCCATATTATGAGACTGTAAGTGAGTTTATCAATCCGGCCAAAGGATTGCTGCTGACGGTAAGACAGTCAGTCTCCGATGTTCCTAATTATTATATACGTGACCTGAAGAAGGGTACTCTCAGCCAGGTGACAAAATTTGAAAATCCTTATCCTGAGCTTGCCGGCGTTACCAAAGAGCTTGTCACCTATAAGCGCAACGACGGTATTGACCTCTCATTCACCCTCTACCTGCCGGCAGGGTACGATAAGAGCAAGGACGGTCCGTTGCCTACAATACTGTGGGCATATCCGCGTGAGTTTAATGATCCCTCTATGGCAGGACAGATAAGCGGTTCCCCCTATACCTTTACACGAATCAGTGCTTCGTCAGTGCTGATCTATGTGACCCAGGGTTATGCCGTGCTTAATGATGCAGCTTTCCCGATTGTGGGCATTGACGGCAAAGAGCCTAATGATACCTTTGTGGACCAGCTGGTGGCTGATGCTGAGGCTGCCATTGACAAGGCTGTTGCAATGGGTGTTACTGATCCGTTGCGTGTGGCTGTCAGCGGTCACTCTTACGGGGCTTTCATGACGGCTCATCTTCTATCGCATACAAGGCTTTTTGCAGCAGGTATCGCAAGGAGCGGGGCTTACAACCGTACACTTACTCCGTTCGGATTCCAGAGTGAACGCCGCAGTTACTGGGAGGCAACAGATCTTTATACTACAATGTCTCCGTTCTCTCACGCCACAAAGGTCAAGGATCCTATGCTCCTGATTCACGGTATGGCCGATGACAATCAGGGGACCTTCCCCATTCAGAGTGAGAGGTATTATGCTGCCCTGAAAGGTGCAGGTGTCATCACCAGGCTGGTGCTGCTTCCCGCAGAGGCTCACGGTTATGCAGCCAGGGAATCTCTGCTGCACATGCACTGGGAATACCTCAGATGGCTTGATAAATATGTGAAGAACAAAGAATAATCATTTATTTGATTCGATCACAAAAGGCAGGGGCGGTTAAAAACTGCCCCTGTTATTTTTGTTAGTTAACTGGCAGACTAGGTTTTGAAAAAAAACTCATTAGATTTGTAACGCAAAACCTAAAAATCTAAGAGTATGATCAGTAGTTTGTTCTGGATAGCACCTGTTTCTGCGGTGCTGGCTCTTCTCTTTGCATGGATCTTCTACCGCGGGATGATGAAAGCTCCTGCCGGCAATGACCGCATGCAGGAGATAGCACAATATGTAAGAGAGGGTGCAATGGCTTACATCGGACGTCAGTATAAGGTCGTCGGAAAAGTCTTCATAATCCTGGTTATTCTGCTCACTATCCTGGCCTACCTGGGAGTGCAGAACCCTTTTGTTCCGGTTGCATTCCTGACCGGTGGTTTCTTCTCCGGGCTGTGCGGGTACCTTGGTATGAAGACCGCAACACACGCATCATCAAGAACTGCACAGGGAGCATCAGTCTCGCTGAACAAAGGGCTGCAGATAGCATTCCGCAGCGGAGCAGTCATGGGACTCATTGTTGTTGGGTTCGGACTTCTTGACATAGCACTTTGGTTTATCCTTCTCAACAACGTGATATTTACTCCCGAGCATATGGCAGAGGGGCTTAAATGGATCGGGCTGACATTTGTTCAATCAGGTACTGATGATCATCAAAAGATGATTGAGATCACCGCTACAATGCTGACATTCGGTATGGGTGCCTCAACACAGGCACTGTTTGCACGTGTTGGCGGCGGCATCTTTACCAAGGCTGCCGATGTGGGCGCTGACCTTGTGGGTAAGGTTGAGGCAAACATACCTGAGGATGATCCCCGCAACCCTGCAACCATAGCAGATAACGTTGGTGACAACGTAGGTGATGTGGCAGGCATGGGTGCCGACCTTTATGAATCATATGCCGGGTCAATACTGGCTACTGCAGCTCTCGGGGCTGCTCTTCCATTGCTTTCATCAGGCGATCAGATGAAAGCGGTAATAGCGCCTATGATAGTGGCTTCAATAGGCATTCTCCTCTCAATAGCGGGTGTTTATATGGTAAGGACAAAAGAGTCTGCCACACAGAAGAACCTGCTCAATGCGCTCCTTCTCGGTACCGGAGGCAGTTCAGCACTTATTCTCATTGCCATGGCCGCAATGGCCTACTCCGGATGGGTAACCTGGGGCGTCTTCGGAGCCGTAGTAGCAGGACTCTCTGCCGGCGTTATCATTGGCCAGTCAACAGAGTATTTCACCTCTGACGAATATGGTCCCACAAGGGGCATCGCCAAACAGACACAGCAGGGCCCTGCCACAACCATCATTGAAGGTATGGCTGTTGGTATGATGTCATCATGGGTGCCTGTGCTTACAATTACGATAGCAATCATCGCTGCCTATGGCTTTGCCGGTGGCTTCACCAGCTTCCCGAGCGGTGTCTACGGAATTGGCTTTGCCGCAGTAGGCATGCTCTCTACACTGGGTATCACCCTTGCTACTGATGCCTTCGGCCCTATTGCTGACAATGCTGGCGGCAATGCTGAGATGTCTCATCTGCCGAAAGAAGTACGTGAACGCACTGACGCTCTTGATATGCTCGGTAATACTACCGCCGCAACAGGAAAAGGCTTTGCCATAGGCTCAGCCGCGCTGACAGCAATGGCACTGGTAGCCGCCTACATGGAAGAGGTGAAACTGTGGCTCGGGCGTCTTGCTGATGAATCGGCCGAAGGGTTTAAACAGATAGGAGATGTGCTCTTCTACAAGAGCACAATGCCGGCATCAATACCTGACGGCATGACGGCCGTGAATGTCAATGCCGCTCATATAAATGACTTTGTAAATGCCTATGATCTTTCAGTCTTCAACCCGCTGCTGTTAGGCGGTATATTCATCGGTGCCATGATGGCATTCCTCTTCAGCGCCCTTTCAATGAAAGCTGTTGGCCGCGCTGCCGGAAGCATGGTTGATGAAGTAAGACGTCAGTTCCGCGAGATACCGGGCATCATGGAAGGAACAGGCAAGCCTGAATATGCAAAATGCGTTGCCATATCTACCAAAGGAGCTCAGCGTGAGATGCTCTTTCCTTCACTCCTTGCCATAGCAGTACCCCTGATTATAGGGCTGATACTCGGTGTGCCGGGCGTGGTAGGACTCCTCATCGGAGGTATGACTGCCGGCTTTACTCTGGCAAGCATGCTCAACAATGCCGGTGGTGCGTGGGATAATGCCAAAAAGTATATCGAGAAAGGTAACTACGGCGGTAAAGGCAGTGAGTCACACAAGGCAGGTGTAGTAGGTGATACTGTAGGTGATCCTTTTAAGGATACCTCAGGACCCTCACTCAATATCCTCATCAAACTTATGTCAATGGTATCTGTTGTAATGGCAGGACTGACAGTGACATGGAGCATTATGAGCTAGTGAATTTCTTCACGATAAAAAAAGAGAGAGCCGGGAGGCTCTCTTTTTTTATGTTCTGAAACTACCTTTATCTTAAATCTGAAACGGTCTCCTGTATCAGTTATTATGTAATTTTATGGGATATTAATGATGTTTTAAAATAGCCAAACCAATAACAAAGTGAATGTTCATACCTGGATTTGAAGAGGTACTTGCTGCTTCAGCAGCAGTAAAGCCTTTTATACACTGCACGCCTGTGCTTACCTGTCGTCAGCTGGATGTCATTGCCGGCGGTCATCTCTTTTTCAAGTGTGAGAACTTCCAGAAGGTTGGGGCTTTCAAGTTCCGGGGAGCCACCAATGCTGTCATCAGTATGACTGATGAGCAGCGCCGCAGGGGTGTTGTCACGCACTCATCGGGCAATCATGCTGCGGCGCTGGCCCATGCTGCAGTGACGCGGGGAGTGAAGGCCTTCATCGTGATGCCGTCATCAGCGCCGGAGGTAAAGAAGAGGGCTGTAGCGGGTTACGGAGCGGTGATCACCTTCTGTGAGCCCACCCTCGAGGCGAGGGAGGCCGCCGCCGCCGAAATCATCAGCCGTGAAGGGGCTGTCATGGTGCACCCCTTTGACAACTACTATATCATTGCAGGCCAGGGCACCGCAGCCCTGGAGCTGATGACAGAACAGCCTGCCCTCGATGCCATTGTCGCTCCCGTAGGCGGCGGCGGCCTCCTCAGCGGCACCGCCATCACCGCCAGGCATCTGAAACCTGCAATAAAAATATACGGTGCCGAGCCATTGCTGGCAGATGACGCCTGCAGATCACTACATACAGGGGTCATGCAGCCGGCACTGACACCGCAGACAATTGCCGACGGACTGCTGACTTCGCTGTGCGAGAGAACATTTACAGTGATAAGAGAGAAGGTTGACGATATCCTGACTGTCAGCGAAGAGTCAATTATACAGGCCATGCTGCTGGTATGGGAGAGAATGAAAATAGTGATAGAACCCTCATCAGCCACGGCTCTCGCTGCAGTGCTCGACAACAAAACCCTCTTTGCAGGTAAGAATGTCGGGATAATTATTTCAGGCGGCAATGTGGATATGAAGAAGCTGCCTTTCAGTCAGCTCGCCTGAAATAGGATATTATCGGATAATGATCTGAATATCTGACTTTTACTATGTCAAAGTCAATGCATTTCAGCTCATCGGTATAAAAGATAAAATCGATCCTGTTAGGCGGATATTTCCCCTTATAGGTAAACCCGGCGCCGTATCCCGCCTCCACAAAGGCATCTTTCAGTCCGCGTCTTATCTTGCGGTAAGTGTATGACACGGGAGTGTCATTGAAGTCGCCCGCCACTATCACAGGGTACGGCGAGGTCTCTATATGCTTTCTGACGCGGGCCACCTGCGCTGACCTGGTTGCGAAGCCCAGGGTGAGACTTTTGAAGATGCTCATGATCTTTCCCACAGACCTGTTATGTGCTTCGCCGGTGATCTCACTGAGCAGGGTGCTTTCAACCCTTTTTAGCCGGAACGACTGAAGGTGGTTGTTGTAAATGCGGAAAGTATCGGTATCAACCACTATATCGGTAAAGATTGAAAGGCTTGATGATGCCGGATGTACTATGTCTCCACGGTTGATGATGGGGTATTTTGAGACGGTGACAATGCCGTAGTGTGTATTGCTCCCGCTGTTTATCAGTTTTACATGAGTATAGAGCCTGCCTCCCAGTCCTTCTCTCAGGCTTCGTTCTCCGGCCTCACTACTGCCTTTCACGAAATACTCCTGCAGGCAGAGTATCCCCGGGCTCTCCTTCCTGAGTAACTGGAGCATCCGGCTGTGTGAATTCCTTTCGGTTTCCTCGTAGAAATTGAAGAGCCTGACATTATAGCTCATCAGCTTTAGTTCATGGTGTTCTTCCACGCCGCGGTTACGGAACCTGATAAAGTTGTGGATGTATCCGGTGCCCAGGAGAATAGCTGCCAGGGAGATGATCACAAACCATTTTTTCTTCAGGGCCCAGATGATCACCATGACCACGTTGGCTGCCGCAATATAGGGGAATGCAAGGCCGAAGAGGGCGGGGATAGCTGTGACGGCAGGATTGATAAAGATAGACAGGTAGGCCACAAGGAGGGCAGCCACAAGAATTATATTCACTGCCAGCAGGGAGTTGCGCACAAAACGCTTCATACCCTCAGTGCTTCTTCTGACTCTCTCTGAAAAGGATATCTTTTTCTTCTCTGGTGAGACTGTCATAACCGCCTTTTGAGATCTTGTCAAGTATATGATCTATTGCTTTCTGCCGTTCTGATTTCTCCTTGTTGTAGTCAAAATCATTGCGGGGCTTCTTATAGGTGACCTTCATCCTTTTCCGGGGCTTGAAAAACATCACTATAAAATCGATCGTTTTGCTGAACCATGCACCTATATCGGTATCGTTCCTGAGTCCGTAACCGTAAGCCAGCCCCATAAGTGCGCCGCCGAGGTGAGCTATCTTGCCCCCGGTGTTCACTGAGAAGTCGAAGACAGAGGTGATAAGGAATGTGATAAGGGCAAGGTATTTGAGTTTTATCCTCCCGAAAAAGAGAAGATGGAGTTCCATCTCAGGCAGGTAAACGGCAGTGGTGATCACCATTGCCATCACCGAGGCTGAGGCACCGAGGGCTATTGATACATTGACCGTCCCTGCAAAGGCAGGGAAGATATTGAAGACGGCAACATAAAGCAGCCCACCTGCAATGCCACCCATGAAATAGACTGCCACAAGCTTGCGCTGGTCGAGATAACCCAGGAAAATCTTTCCGAACCACCATAGCCATAGCATGTTGAACAGGAGGTGAATAAAGCCCTGGTGAAGGAACATGTATGTCAGCAGGGTCCATGGCCTGGCCAGCAGCGCCGGCATGGCTGCAGGAATGGAAAGAAAGCCTACAACGGAGGATGCCAGGTCAGGCCTGGACGCCAGCACCCCTATCATCTCGAGGATCTTGATGATTATAAATACACCTGTGTTGACATAGATAAGCCTTGTAAGGCTTGTGCCGTGTTTAAATGAAGTCTTAATATCTTCCCAGATACCCATTAATAGAGTGTTTTAGTTGTCTTACGCCAGTATCTTATAAGGAGGTATCCGAAGATCATGCCTCCCAGGTGTGCCGCATGGGCTATATTGCTGCCGGGGCTGGTGACGGCAAGGTAGAGCTCAATGGCGCCGTAGATTATCACAAAGTACTTGGCCTTGATAGGTATGGGAGGGAAGAGGAGCATCAGCTGCGTGTTGGGGAAGAGCACGCCGAAGGCCAGAAGGACACCGAAGACAGCCCCCGAGGCCCCTACCGTGGGTATGTTCAGAAGCAGGTTAAGCCTGGCCATCAACGGATCGGCAAAGTTCTTTCCCTGGCTTATTATCTCGCTGCCGGAGTCATATACATACTGCAACTGCTCAGGTGAAAGGGCGACAATAGCCTTATGATACTGAAGCCCCTGCACAAACTCGTGTGTTAATGCAGCTCCCAGGCCGGTGATGATATAATAGATGAAAAAACGTTTCGGGCCCCACACCTGCTCAAGGACTCCGCCGAACATGAAAAGCGCGAACATATTAAAGAGCAGATGTACAAAGCCGCCGTGCATGAACATGTGAGTCACCACCTGGTATGACCTGAAATAGTCTGACTTCGGATAGTATAGCCCGAGGATGCTGTTGAGGTCTGTACCCCATACTGCTCTCAGTATATACATCAAAACCAGCATGATGGCATTCAGTATGATAAGGTTCTTTACTACCGGTGGCAATCCTGCGAATCCTCTGTTCATCTTATAATTTTATCCTGTTTGTATTGAGTGGGCAAATTTAATTAAACATTCTGAAAATCAACTGAACCGTCTGTCAAGTTCTTCAAGGGTAATTATGTTCATCACCGTTCTTCCTGATGGTGAGTATCCCGGCAGGGAGCATGCAAAGAGCATGTCAATCAGTTCTTCCATCTCTGTCTCTGTCAGAGAGAGTCCATAAGGTATGGCGGCCGCCCTGGCCATTGACAGGGCCACTCTCTCCCGCGCCCCTATGGAGGGGTCACCCAGGGTGCGCTTATATTCTGATATCACCGTCTCGAGCATCTCCAGCGGATTGGCATTGCGGCTGTCAGCGGGATGTCCTTTTACAGTCACCCTGCCTTTGCTGCCTGTCTCCACATCCAGGCCCAGGATCTTTATCTGTTCAGCAATCTCTTTGAGGATAACAATATCACCGGGATTAAGTTCCGTCTCTACGGGGAACATTGATACCTGCACCGGTGCGGGTCCGTCGCCCAGTGAGGCGAGGAACTTCTCATAGAGCACCCTCTCATGTGCCCGCCGCTGGTCAATCATCATTATGCCTGATATCACCGGGCACATTATATACCTGTTCTTTACCTGGAAGAACCGTCTTCTGCTTCCTTCACCCTTGCCGGAGTCTCTTTTATCAGTCTCTTCACCGCTCTTTGCCGTCATGGTGAACAGTGACTCCCAGTTCCTGAGGTCAGCTCTCCTGTCATCGCCCTCCCAGCTGATCTTTGGTCTGAAATACTCATTCGCATCAAAGGGGTTGTATGATTGGTCAACCTCTATCTGCGGTGTATTCGGCATATCCATTCCGCCGGTGATGACAGGTATTTCCACGGCTCCTTCAGGTCCGAAGTCCATTGAGGGTACCACATTGAACCTTCCGAGAGCCTCACGGACAGAAGCCAGTATTATCTGCCAGACGGATCTCTCATCTTCAAACTTGATCTCGGTCTTTGTAGGATGGATGTTGACATCTATTGTTGACGGGTCAGCCGTCATATAGATGAAGTAGGCAGGCACCGATTCAGGCGGCAGGATACCCTGGTAGGCGTCCATGATTGCCCGGTGCAGGTAGGGGTGACGAATGAACCTGTCATTGACAAAGAAGAACTGTTCACCGGGAGTGCGGCGCGCATTCTCGGGTTTCCCCGCAAACCCCCTGACAGATATGATGGTGGTGGTGGTCTCAACATTCACCAGGTTCTGGTTATACTGTTTGCCGAATATCCCCACTATACGCTGGCGGTGGTTGCCTGCCGGGAGCCTGTATATCTCCTGGTCATTATGAGTAAGGTTGAATTTTATCGCGGGGTGTGCCAGGGCTATACGCTGGAACTCGGTGATGATATGCCTGAACTCGGTGTTGTCAGTCTTAAGGAATTTACGGCGGGCAGGGATGTTGTAAAAGAGGTTTTTAACGCTGAAGACAGAACCTACAGCACAGGGGCACGGCTCCTGTTTCTCTACCCGTGAGTTGCTTATTATCAGCAGTGTGCCTGTCTCATCCTCTTCTCTTCGTGTCTTCAGCTCTGTCATGGAGACGGCAGCGATGGAGGCCAGTGCTTCACCGCGGAATCCTTTGGTGGTGATGGAGAAGAGGTCGTCAGCAGTGTCTATCTTGGAGGTGGCATGTCTCTCAAATGCCAGTCGCGCGTCAGTCTCACTCATGCCTGAGCCGTTGTCTATCACCTGCACCAGGGTGCGGCCGGAGTCGCGGATGACCACCATAATGTCAGTGGCGCCTGCGTCAACTGCATTTTCAGCCAGCTCTTTAACCACGGAGGCGGGGCGCTGTATCACCTCGCCGGCGGCAATCTGGTTAGCAACGGAGTCAGGAAGAAGCTTGATAATATCTCTCATCATTGATTCATTAGAAGCGGAGGTACAGGTAGGTCACAAGCACCAGTAAAATAATAATAACTATGAGCCTGATCATGCTGTGGTTCCGGGTGTTTTCCTTTCTGTTGCTGATATATCCTTTCATCGACCCGCGTGTCATGGTGCGCCGGAAGGCTCCCCTGATGGGGCTTTGCTCTCCGCTGTCGCCTCTCGGCTCCCCGGTCTCTTCCTGCAGGCCAAGACCCATTGCATTGCGCCGTGCCTCTCTCTCCTCCTTCACAGGGTCATAATGGCGGGGTATATAGTTGAATCCGCGTGGCTTGTTCTGTTTAAAGAAGCTTGGTATTCCCATTGAACTGTTTTGCACAAAAATACAAAAGTGCGGGGAGAAGGCAATAGGGGGCCGCAGAAGAGCACAAAAATCCAGGTATCACTGAATCTGCATTTTATTACCTTTGTGTTGATTAACACTAACCTCTATCGATGAAGATACTGGTGACCTATGCCAGCCGGGTAGGATCCATTGCCATAGTGGCGGACAAGATAGGCGAGACGCTTAACAGGATTGGCGAGACTGCAGTGGTGAAGCCCATGAATGAGGTGACAGATGTGAAGCCTTATGATGCTGTGGTGGCAGGCAGTATGATACACTCGGAGAGATGGCTGCCGGAGGCCATCTCGTTTCTTCACAGGCATCAGAGCGTGCTCACGGAGATGCCCTTTGCGATCTTCACGGTGAGCATGGCCCCGGAGATGAAGGAAAAAAGATGGTACCGTGCTGCCGTCATGGAATGGATAGCCCCGGTGCGATCGCTTGTAAGACCCTTCTGCGAAGAACTCTTTTCGGGCGACCTGGATAATACCGATAAACCTGCCCCTGAAGACAGGCTAAAGTTCAAGCTCAGTTCTCTCTTTGGCGTTTTGCAGGATAATCCTCACAAAAAGTGGTATGATATAGAGAGATGGGCTGTTACCCTGCCGGTACATTTTAACTCATCCAATCAGGAAAGCCGTACTTCCCCGCACGGGCAGGATTAATTCCCGGCTTTTCCTATCCTGAGCAATATTGTATTCTGGCATTACTCTTCCTGAGTAATATTATATCCGACCTTTCCCCTCCTGAGTCAGGAGGGGTCTGCTCAGATTCTGAGCAGGGGGTGGTCTGCCCGCTAAATAATTACCGCACCCCTTTCATCCTGACAAGGTCATATCTGCACAAGAGTCTCATTTTGACTCATTCTTTTCAGGTTTGAGATGCAGGTCAACCTGCGGAAACGGTATTGTTATTTTGTTTTCAATGAATTTCCTGTTGATAATTTTCCTGATTTCACTCTTCACTTTTTCAATCCTGAATACATTGTCACTGAAGAACAGTACCTGGAAGTCGAGGGAGGAGTTGCCGAAATCTATCAGTCGTCCTTCGATGAGATTTTTATCAGAGATATCGGGATGCTCGAGTGCACTTTCCTCCAGTATCCTGATCACCAGGTCGACATCACTGCCGTATGCCACACCCACGTTTATTCTGAACCGTGTTTTTCTGGACTGATGGCTCCAGTTTATTACCTTATTGGTGGTTATCATCGAATTCGGGATTATGACGGTAATGTCGTCCCTGTTTGATGCTTTGGATGTACGCAGCCCTATGCTCTGTATCATTACCACGTCCTTGTCTATTTCAAGCACATCACCGATTTTTGTTGTTCCCTCGATAAGCAGGATAAAGCCCGAGACAAAATCGTTGAAAGTTTGTTGGAGGCCAAGGCCGACACCTACGAGCAATGCAGCTGAGCCGGCTATAAGGACGGTGATGCTGATGTTCAGGGTATCGAGTATTATGGTTATTGATATGACCCACAAAAAGTATTTAATGATCTGGTACAGGGAGTGGGAGCTGCTGAGGTCCAGCTTTTTAAATTTGGAGTTTCTGAAGATGGCCATTTTTATTATCCACAGCAGAAACCTGGTGCCGAGGACAATTAGAAGAACGACGACGAGGTTATAGATTTTGAATTCATGGTCTGCTATTTTAAAAAGGACGAATTCAAGAACTTTGTTTATCACTTCCATGGCAGAATACTTTTTAGGTCATTTATTGAGGGGCGCGGAGAGCAGTATTAAACGGAATCATTCATTCAATACTGTGATTCATCAGGGTCCCGAATGCCAAGTTACTAAATAAATGGTTGACTGGCTTAATTCAGGGTCACGGTTCCTGCGGTCCCGGTGACGGAAAAGTGAGGTTACCTATGGAGAAATGTCATATTCCCGCCCTCCGCCAATAAATGGAAGTACCGGCTAAAAAAAATTTTGTTTTTTAGTTAAATCACTTTATTTTTGATATGCTGCATTTCTAAAATTGTTATATGTCATTGTCAAAGTACATCGCGAGATTACAGCGGATGGACTATCTGATCGCGTTAAAGGCTACAGGCCCCCCTGATGACTTTGCCTGTAAACTGCGACTCAGCAGGAGCACCCTTTTTGAGACCCTGCAGGAGATGAAGAATATGGGAGTGGATATCCGGTATTCAAACTCAAGGGAATCATATTATTATGCTGACGAAAGGAGGATTATTATAAAAATTGAAAGGATTTGCGAAAAGAGATAACGGCCCTTGTCAGGTAAATTTCTCTGCTATGAAATTGAGGCCTGAATACATTTATTAACGGGAGTCAACCTGATTAAAACGGATAAGTCAATGAAGATACTGGATGACTATTTCTCAATAAAGAGGTGGAAGCTTTTTTCCGGGATTATCCTGGGTAACCTCATCCTTTTGTGGCTGTCGCAGACAGTACTTGTAAATGAAACCGTATTCTTCAATACTTACAGTGATCAGCTGACCTATGAGAGATCGATGGAACTGTTTAACAGCTTGAAATCCTTTTCCTGGACAGCCTACCTGCTCACTCCTCTTCTTCTGCTGGTAAAATTCTCGGTATTGACCCTGGTCATATATGTTGGTGTTTTCTTCAGTGACATGCAGAAGGAGATTAGCATTGGAAGTGTATTTACAGTTGTCATTGCTTCAGAGGTAATACTAATAATGGCTTCTGCCACGAAACTGTTATGGTTCTCTTTTTTTGCAGGCAATTATACCCTTGATGAAATGGGGTTCTTCTATCCTTTGTCACTGATCAACCTTTTCGGGCAGTCTGAAGTAGCTGCCTACTGGGTTTATCCGCTTCAGGTGGTGAACATGTTCCAGATACTCTATTTCCTGATGCTGAGTGCAGGCCTTTCTAAAATATGCCCTGTTAGCAGGGCAGCAACGGACAGGATCATCCTGACAACTTATTTTCCTGCTGGTGCTTTGTGGGTTGTCCTTATAATGTTCCTTACGATTAATGCCTCAATATGAAAAAAGTTATTTCCAGGTTGCTGCTGTCTGCAATAATCATCATTCTTCTCCTTCTTACGGCCGGGATTGTTACCAGGGCCTCCAGGGCCAGAGAGCAGTTGGATAGGTTAGGTACCTTGCCGGATTTCACAATCCCCTCCATTGACGGAAGCATATTCAGATCATGCGAAATATCAACAGGACCGCTGCTGGTAACATATTTTCATCCTGAATGCGAACATTGCCAGTATGAGATTTCTTCTCTCTTTGAAAGTAATATCCCGTCAGGGAATGTAAAGGTAGTGCTCATAAGTTATGCCGGCCGCTCTCAGATTGTGACTTTTATGAAACAGTTTGATATTAAGAATGAAGCACCGCTATGGGTACTTTGTGATACCGCATTTGTGTTCAGAGAGACCTTCGGGACAGAGATAATACCTTCCAATTTTATATATGATAAAGACCTGAGGCTGGTGAAGGCTTTAAAGGGAGAGGTGAAGAGTGAGACACTTATTAAATTACTGGGAAGTGGCGATTGACATAAAGAAGATCAGGGAATCATCATTGCTGCAGCATGATTCAACAGACTGCGGGGCTGCCTGTCTTGCTTCTGCAATAAGGTACTTTGGAGGCGACGCCGGCATTGACAAGATACGAAGACAGAGCGGCACCTCACAGGCCGGGACAACCATGCTCGGATTGTACCAGGCTGCCCTGGAGTACGGGATGGAGAGCACAGGCTACGAAGCAACTGTCAGGGATATAGTTGCCTTTGAGGGAATTCTCATTCTGCATGTTACCCCTGAAAGAGGATATGACCATTATCTTGTATCATACGGATTTGAAAACAATAAGTTCATCATCTGGGACCCTGCAACAGGATTGAATTTTAAACCACTGGCTGAAATTGAAAAGATATGGTTAAGCCATAAATGCCTGGCAGTCTCCCCGGGAAAAGGGTTCAGATACAAAAGCGAGGAAAGAAAGGGGAAGCGTAAATGGCTTATTGAAACTGTCCGACCTGAAAAGGAACTACTCCTGTTAAGCGTCTTTGTGGGAATTCTTATTTCGGTTCTGGGAGTGGTTATGGCTGTCTTTACTCAGAAACTGATAGACAGGATCCTTCCATCAGGCGAAGCCAAGATCCTCATTGTATCCTCGGTTCTGGTCCTTCTGCTGCTTTGTTCAAGGGTAATCCTGTCAGCAATAAGGCAATATATGCTTCTCTCCCAGGGCAAGTCATATAATATCCGGATTGTTGACAGTTTCTATTCTTCGCTGCTTAAGCTACCAAAGATATTTTTCGATACCCGGAAAACAGGAGACATGGTTGCCAGGCTGAATGATACCATGCGAATACAACGGGTGATATCCG
>JAQBHM010000250.1:0-17666 GCA_032127795.1 Bacteroidales bacterium
CTTAACCAGGTAACGATTATCCTGACAAGGAGACAGATAAATATTGAGAGTATTACAGCCTCTGAGTCTGCTGTCAAGGGAGTACATATGTGGACCCTGGTAGTAATAACTACTCCGGAGATGGTCAGAAAAGTTGCCCGTCAGATGGAGAAGCTGGTTGATGTTCTGAAGGTATTTGTCCATACCTCTGATGAGATACACTACCAGGAAATTGCATTGTATAAAGTCACTACCAGGGGATTGATGTCCGGCAATATCATTGATAATATTGTTCGGGTTCACCATGCCAGGATACTTGAAGTATCACCTGAGTATATAGTAATAGAAAAAACGGGGCATAAATCTGAAATAACGGAGTTGCTCAGTCAGCTTGAACCTCATGGGGTCCTCCAGTTTGTCAGGTCCGGACGGGTAGCAATAACACGTCAGGTAAAAGAGCTGAATTCTTACCTGAAGGAGATGGATGAAGCACAGCGTTTTAAACAGGAAGATATTGAAGTTTCTAAATAGGAAAATATAAATCAAAACTGAAAGTTATGGCAAAAATTGATTTTGGCGGTATTATAGAAAATGTGGTCACCAGGGATGAATTTCCACTTGAAAAAGCCCGTGAGGTATTAAAAAATGAAGTTATAGCCGTAGTTGGATATGGAGTCCAGGGGCCGGGGCAATCACTCAACCTTAAGGACAACGGCTTCAACGTAATAGTGGGTCAAAGAAAAAATTCACCCTCATGGGATAAGGCAGTGAGTGACGGATGGGCAGAAGGGAAAGATCTCTTCGAAATTGAAGAAGCATGCAAAAGAGGTACAATAATTCAGTATCTGCTTTCTGATGCCGGACAGATTGCTTCATGGCCTGTTGTCAGGAAACATCTTACAAAAGGAAAGGCTCTCTATTTTTCTCATGGATTCGGCATCACCTTCAATGACCAGACAGGAATAGTGCCACCTGCCGATGTAGATGTGATACTGATAGCACCAAAGGGATCCGGGAGGTCACTGCGCAGCCTGTTCCTTCAGGGGAAGGGTCTCAATTCAAGCTATGCCGTTTACCAGGATGCAACAGGCAGGGCCCACGAGAGAGTATTTGCCCTTGGCATAGGTGTGGGTTCCGGTTATCTCTTTGAAACTGATTTCAAAAAGGAAGTATACAGTGACCTTACCGGAGAAAGAGGTGTTCTCATGGGTGCAATAGCAGGCCTCATGGAAGCACAGTATAACCTTCTCCGAAAAAAAGGACACTCTCCTTCTGAAGCATTTAATGAAACTGTGGAGGAATTATCACAGAGCCTCCTTCCTCTGGTGTCAGAAAACGGAATGGATTGGATGTATGCTAACTGCTCAACAACAGCACAGAGAGGTGCCCTCGACTGGAAAAACAGGTTCCGTGATGCAGTGGCTCCTGTATTTGACAGTTTATATGACAGTGTTGCAAGCGGCAATGAAGCCCGAATAACAATAGAAGCCAACAGACAGTCAGACTACCGTGAGAAGCTTACCGCCGAACTTGATGAACTCCATAATTCAGAGATGTGGAAAGCAGGAGCTGCTGTCAGAAAACTCCGTCCTGAAAATCACTAACAGTAAAACTATCCTAAATGAATGATAAGGTAATTATTTTTGACACCACCCTGAGAGACGGTGAACAGGTCCCCGGATGCCAGCTGAATACAATCGAAAAAATTGAGGTTGCACAGGCTCTTGAAGCTCTTGGTGTAGATGTTATTGAAGCCGGATTCCCTGTGTCAAGCCCCGGAGATTTCAAATCGGTGGTTGAGATTTCCAAAGCAATCTCAAATCCTGTGATCTGCGCATTGACCAGGGCAGTGAAGAAAGATATAGAGGTGGCTGCCGAGGCACTTCAGTATGCAAAGAGGAAACGCATCCATACGGGCATCGGGACCTCTCCCTTTCATATCATGTACAAGATCAAGACAACTCCGGAAGAGATACTCCGGAGAGCCGTTGACGCTGTTAAGTATGCAAGAAGATTTGTTGATGATGTGGAATTTTATGCTGAAGATGCCGGAAGGACTGATAATGAATACCTCGCCAGGGTCATTGAGGCCGTTATCAATGCAGGAGCCACAGTTGTAAATATCCCGGATACAACCGGATACTGTCTGCCCGAAGATTATGGTGCCAAGATCAGATTCCTGAAGGAAAATGTCCCCAATATCGACCGGGCTGTCATATCAACTCACTGTCACAATGACCTGGGAATGGCAACCGCAAATACAATGATGGGAGTCATTAACGGCGCAAGGCAGGTAGAGGTAACAATAAACGGTATTGGAGAAAGAGCAGGAAATACATCGCTCGAGGAAATTGCCATGATAGTTAAAAGCCACCACAACCTGAACCTTGAGACTGATATAAACTCCAAACTTATCTTCAGTACCAGCAGGCTTGTATCTACCCTTATGAGCATGCCTGTACAGGCCAATAAAGCCATTGTCGGGAGAAATGCCTTTGCCCATTCTTCAGGGATACACCAGGATGGCGTGATAAAGAACAGGGAGAATTATGAAATAATTGATCCGGTGGAAGTTGGCATAAGAGAGTCTTCAATAATACTGACGGCACGCAGTGGCAGGGCTGCACTGAGTCACCGCCTGGAATTGCTGGGTATGAAGTTTGGTAAAGAGGAACTGGATGATATCTACCACCGTTTCCTGATCCTTGCTGATAAAAAGAAAGAGATCAATGATGAGGATATAAGAATCCTCTCAGGTGAGGTATTCAGGGGTGAAAAAGCACTGAAACTGGAGCAGTTGCAGGTTACCTGCGGGAAGTCATTAATACCTGTGGCAACCGTTGGCATGAGAATAAACGGTGAGGTGCATATCTCAACCGCATCAGGAAACGGGCCTATCGATGCAGCATTCACTGCGGTAAAGCACCTGATCAGCAAAACAGTACACCTGGAGGAATTTCTGATCCAGGCAATCACAAAGGGAAGCGATGATATCGGCAAGGTTCACATCCAGATTGAACATCAGGGTAAGATGTATTATGGTTTCTCGGCCAATACTGATATTATCACAGCCTCAGTGGAGGCATTTATTGATGCAATTGACAAGATCAAATAGATCATATTGATGACCAAAAATTACACATTGGAAGCTAAAACACTGTTTGACAAGATCTGGGATGTACATGTTGTGAACCATATTGAAGAGGGCCCTGATGTGCTGTATATCGATCAGCATTACATTCACGAGGTGACAAGCCCCCAGGCTTTTGATGGCCTGAAGCAAAGGGGTACACCTGTTTTCAGACCGGGCAGGACCCTCGCTACCGCTGACCATAACATTCCTACCCTGAACCAGGACAGGGAGATAAAGGATGAACTGTCAAAGGCACAGGTAAATAAGCTGGTTGAAAACTGTAAAAAATACGGCATTGAACTCTTCGGTATCGGCCATCCTAAAAACGGCATTGTCCATGTGATCGGCCCTGAGCTGGGAAAAACGCGTCCCGGAATGACAATTGTCTGCGGAGACAGCCATACCTCAACACACGGAGCCTTTGGGACAGTTGCCTTCGGCATCGGTACAACTGAAGTTGAAATGGTACTGGCAACTCAGTGTCTCCTCCAGGCAAAACCAGAGAAGATGAGAATCACCGTCAACGGAAAGCTCAGGAAGGGAGTGACAGCAAAGGATGTCATCATGTATATTATTTCTCAGATAACATCAAGCGGAGCAACAGGTTATTTTGTAGAATACGCCGGACCAGTTATCAGAGCCATGAGCATGGAAGAACGTATGACGGTATGTAACATGAGTATCGAGATGGGAGCACGCGGAGGCCTGATAGCACCTGACGAAGTAACCTTCAGGTATCTGAGAGGAATTCCCTCCTTACCGGTTAACCTTGATCCTGCATCTGTAAAACTATGGGCCGGACTAAAGAGCGATCCCGAGGCAGCTTTCGACCGCGAGATTGAATTCAACGGTGATTTGATAGGCCCAATGATCACCTATGGTACTAACCCGGGAATGGCAATGAAAATTGATGATGCCATTCCGGATACAGCCGGCCTCCCAAGCAAAGAATCAGAATCACTGCTCAAATCGCTCGATTATATGGGATTCAAACCGGGAATGAAGTTGCTGGAGCACCCGGTAGATTATGTATTCCTCGGGAGCTGCACTAACGGGAGGATTGAAGACCTCAGAGCATTTGCGAACATTGTCAGAGGGAGAAGGAAGGCCCCGGGTATCACTGCCCTGATTGTGCCCGGATCAAAAATGGTTGAGCAACAGGCAATAGATGAAGGATTGGTGGAGATCCTGAATGATGCCGGATTTGAGCTGAGGCAACCCGGATGTTCTTCATGCCTGGCCATGAATGAAGATAAGATCCCCCCCGGAAAATATGCCGTATCAACTTCAAACAGGAATTTTGAAGGAAGACAGGGCCCGGGATCAAGGACCCTGCTGGCAAGCCCGCTCACTGCAGCGGCGGCGGCAATAACAGGAAAAATAACCGATCCCGTGGATTTCTTACAATGAGAATAATCTTTTATACAACAAGAAATGAATAAAGTCAGATTCGATATCCTGAAATCAACCTGCGTGCCGCTGCCTTTTGACAATATTGACACTGATCAGATAATACCTGCCAGGTTCCTCAGTGCCACATCGAGGGAGGGATTTGGTGAAAACCTCTTCCGCGACTGGAGATATGACAAATCAGGTACTAAGAATCCGGAATTCCCCCTGAACAACCCGGAATACTCTGGTAAGATTCTTGTGGCAGGCAAGAATTTCGGTTGCGGTTCCAGCCGTGAACATGCCGTCTGGGCAGTGTTTGACTATGGATTCAGGGCCGTTGTGTCAAGCTTTTTTGCAGATATCTTTAAAAACAATGCCCTTAACAACGGTCTCCTTCCCGTTGTCATACCTGAAAAACAACTTACAAATCTCCTCGGGCTCCTAAAGAAAGAGCCGGACACCCAGGTGCAGATAGACCTTCCGCAGCAGATATTTACAGTACCATCCAAAGGCCTCTCTCTTCCTTTCGAAATTAACAGGTATAAGAAAGAGTGCCTCATGAAGGGTCTTGATGATATAGATTATCTGCTCGGTATTCAGGGTCAGATAACAGACTTTGAAATCAAAACCGGTAGCAATGAGAGTCAAAATAATTGATACAACCCTGAGAGACGGAGAACAGACACAGGGAGTTTCATACACTCCTCTTGAGAAACTCCATATAGCAACACTGCTTCTCAAAGATGTGAATGTTGATCATCTTGAGGTGGCTTCCGCCCGCGTTTCTGCCGGAGAATTTGAAGCCATCAGCAAAATCACGGAATGGGCACGCCACAATGACCTTCTCAGAAAGATTGAGGTTCTTGGCTTTGTTGACGGCGGGATCTCTCTCAACTGGATTAACAATGCAGGCTGCAAGGTTATTAACCTGCTCTGCAAAGGCTCACTGAGGCACCTGGAGAAACAGCTGCGCAAAACACCGGAGCAGCATGTTAAGGATATCAGAAAGATCATTGATGAAGCTGCTGCCCTGAAAATGCATGTCAATATCTACCTCGAAGACTGGTCCAACGGCATGATCCATTCGGAAGAATATCTCTTTTTCATGATAGATTCACTTAAAGATGATCATATTGAAAGATTTATGCTCCCTGATACCCTGGGGATACTCGACCAGGAACAGACCTATGACTTCTGTAAAAAAATGACTGACCGGTATCCTTCATTAAGTTTTGATTTTCATGCACATAATGACTATGACCTGGCTGTAGCCAATGTTCTGTCAGCTGTCAGGGCCGGCATCAGCGGGATACATACCACCGTGAACGGCCTGGGTGAAAGAGCAGGTAATGCACCTTTGTCAAGCGTGATAGCAGTTCTGCACGATCATCTTGAAGCAGAAACAGGAGTAAATGAGTATGAGATCACAAGAGTCAGCAAAATTGTTGAAACATACAGCGGCATAAGGATACCTGTTAATAAGCCCGTTATCGGAGAGTATGTTTTTACTCAGACATCAGGCATTCACGCTGACGGTGACACAAAGGACAATCTGTACTTTAACAACCTCCTCCCGGAACGCTTCGGAAGAAAAAGAAAATATGCCCTGGGGAAACAGTCGGGCAAGGCAACCATCAGGAAGAACCTCGAAGAATATGGTATGTTTCTCAATCCGGAATCACTTGAAAAAGTCACGCAGAGAGTTATTGAGCTGGGTGACAAAAAGGAAAATGTTACTTCCGAAGACCTGCCCTTCATAATATCCGATGTCATGGGAGATGACAGAAGCAATTACAAGATCTTCATAAAGAATTATTCCCTCTCTCTTTCCTTTGGAATGAAACCCTCTGCAAGTGTCCAGATAGAGATAAGCGGCAATCTCTACCAGGAGACCTCCTCAGGAGACGGTCAGTATGATGCCTTTATGAAGGCTCTGCGGATAATATATGACAAGCTCGGGAAGGACCTCCCGTTACTTACTGACTACCAGGTATCTATACCGCCCGGTGGAAAGACAGACGCCCTTGTTGAGACAGTTATCACCTGGAATCATGACGGGAAAGAATTCAGAACAAGAGGCCTCGATGCCGACCAGACTGAGTCTGCAATAAAGGCTACTGAGAAAATGCTGAACATAATAGAGAACAAAGAAAACACTTTAACTGACAGATCTTTAACAAGAGCAACTTATGAAATTTAAAATAGCCGTTTTACCTGGTGACGGAATCGGGCCTGAGATTATTGAACAGGCAAAAAAGACAGTCCTTGCCGTCTGTAAGAAATTCAACCATGAAGTAAGTTTCACAACTGGCCTGGTAGGTGCAGCAGCAATAGACCGGACCGGGTCTCCCCTGCCGGATGAAACACTAAACCTGTGCAAATCATCTGATGCGATTCTTTTCGGGGCTATCGGCGATCCGAAATATGACAGCGATCCCACACTAAAGGTAAGGCCTGAACAAGGCCTTCTCGCAATGCGAAAGGAGCTTGGATTATATGCAAACATAAGACCTGTAACCACTTTCCCCGCCCTGACGGATATGTCTCCCCTTAAGGCAGAGATTGTCCGTGGTGTTGACATAATAATGGTACGGGAACTTACAGGAGGTATCTATTTCGGGAAACCCCAGGGAAGGTCGGAAGATGGTAATACCGCTTACGATTCCTGTGTTTACACCCGTTTTGAGATTGAAAGGGTGCTGAGAGTTGCATGTGATATTGCAATGACACGTAAACGAAAGCTTACTGTGATAGACAAGGCTAATGTGCTCGCTACCTCAAGGTTGTGGCGCGAGACTGCAATAGAGACTGCAAAGGAATACAAAGGTCTTGAGGTCGATTTCATGTTCGTTGATAATGCCGCCATGCAGCTGATACAGAACCCTCGCCGATTCGATGTAATAGTCACTGAGAATATGTTCGGTGACATTCTTTCGGATGAAGCGAGTGTCATTACAGGATCACTAGGGTTACTTCCGTCTGCATCAATCGGATTATTAACATCAGTTTTTGAGCCTATTCATGGTTCCTATCCGCAGGCAGCAGGGAAAAATATCGCCAATCCCCTGGGAACAATACTGTCTGCAGCAATGATGTTTGATATAGCATTTAATCTTAAAACGGAAGCCGAAGCCATAAGAGCAGCTGTTGGGGCTACAATTGATGCCGGATTTGTTACCGAAGATCTTCAAATCCTTAATCCACGGTCCACCTCTGAGGTTGGTGACCGGATAGCAGAATATATTTTAAGCGGGCAATAATTATTTTTTAAAGAAATTTTGTTTTCTTTGCACTGACATTTAGAATTATGTATTCAATAACCTTACATCATCATCATCTCCATACTTGCTCTCAGGCGAGAAGGATGTGATATATGTAAGATTCAAAAATATCATGAACCCGTCTGAGCAGATCAGGCGGGTTTTTTATTATCCCCGGTTTGCTCAGACACATCTGAAGAATAAATGAGTGAACTGAAAATTGCAATTCAAAAAAATGGACGTTTAAGTGACAACTCCCTACGGTTGCTTGCAGAGTGTGGAATAAAAATCTCAAATGGCCCCAGCATCCTTAAGTCAAAGGCCATGAACTTCCCTGTTGAACTTCTCTTCCTTCGGGATGATGACATCCCGCAATATGTAGAACAACAGGTGGCAGATGCAGGCATCCTGGGTGAGAACGTGGTGTATGAGAGAGCCAAAGACATTAAGATCCTTGATCAACTCGGCTTTGCTCACTGCCGACTTAGCCTGGCCATACCAAAAGAGAAAGATTATGAGGGCCCGGACTACTTCATGAACAGGAAGATAGCTACAAGTTACCCAAGGATTCTTACCTCCTTTCTTGAAAAAAACAATATACAGGCTGAGATTGAGGAGATAAGCGGAAGTGTGGAGATAGCACCCGGAATAGGCCTTGCTGACGCTGTATGTGACATCGTGAGTTCAGGCAGCACACTTATGACAAACGGACTTCGGGAGGTGGAGACCATTCTCAGGAGCCAGGCAGTTATTATCGCAAACAAGAACCTCAGCATCGAAAAACAGGAAATTCTTGATAAACTGTTGTTCAGGATAAGGGCAGTTAAAAATGCCCGTGAAAACAAATATATTCTTCTGAATGCACCTGAGAATGCCATTCCGGAGATATGCCGAATCCTTCCCGGAATGAAGAGCCCTACCATCCTTCCCCTGGCAGAGAAAGGATGGTACAGTCTTCACTCAGTAGTAAAGGAAGATGAATTCTGGGAACAGATAAACCAGCTGAAAAAAGCCGGAGCAGAGGGTATTCTGGTAATACCCATAGAAAAGATGATAGTATGATGAAGAAAATTCTGCTGCCCCCCAGATCGATGTGGGAAACACTGTGCATGCGTCCTGAACCGGAGAGCACAGACCTCGATGATAGAGTAAAAAGTATCGTCAGAAGTGTCAGAGAAAGAGGAGACAGTGCAGTACGCGATATGTCAACTGCCTTTGACGGTTATCCAACCGAACGTCTGAAGGTGATCACGGAGGAGATAACCATGGCTGCACAACTTGTCCCTGAAAATCTCAAAGATGCAATTGAGAAGGCCAAAATTAACATAGAGACATTTCACTCGGCTCAACTTACAGCAGAACAAGTAGTTGATATATCTCCCGGAGTCAGATGCTGGAGAAGGAATGTTGCCATTGAGAGTGTGGGTCTTTATATCCCGGGGGGGAATGCGCCTCTCTTCTCCACTGTCCTTATGCTTGCAATACCCGCCAAAATAGCAGGATGTAAGAAGATTGTAATGTGCACACCGCCGGACAGAAATGGCAATATTAATCCTGCAATATTATATGCAGCTCATATCACCGGAATAACGGATATTTATAAGATTGGCGGAGCGCAGGCCATTGCTGCCATGGCTTACGGCACTGAGAGCGTGCCACGGGTATTTAAGATATTCGGGCCCGGGAACCGTTACGTCACCAGGGCCAAGGAACTGGTGCAACAAGACGGTATTGCAATTGATATGCCGGCAGGCCCCAGTGAATTGATGATCATTGCTGATGACAGGGCAAACCCTGAATTTATAGCAGCAGACCTCCTCTCCCAGGCAGAACACGGACCAGACAGCCAGGTGATACTGCTGACGGATAACGAGATGCTCATGGAAAACACAATGGCTGAGGTTAAAAGACAACAATATAAGTTGCCACGAAAAGAAATTATTGAAAGATCTCTGGAAAACAGTCTTTTCATCCTCCTGCACTCTCCTGACGAATGTATTGATTTTAGCAATGCTTATGCTCCCGAGCATCTCATTATCGCTACCGCCAATACATCCCTGCTGGCTGAAAGAGTGGTCAATGCAGGATCTGTGTTCCTTGGAGAATATAGCTGTGAAAGTGCCGGGGACTATGCCAGCGGGACAAATCACACTCTGCCTACAAACAGGTATGCACGAAACTACAGTGGCCTCTCCGTAGAGAGCTTCGTAAAAAAAATAACATACCAGGAGATAACTGAAGAGGGAATCAGAGAATTGGGACCGGTGATACAGACAATGGCTTCTGCAGAGGGACTTGAAGGCCATAAAAATGCGGTAACAGTAAGATTAAACAAGTTGAGTAATGACAGACCTGAATAAGCTTGTAAGAGAGAATGTGAAAGCCCTGACACCTTATTCGAGTGCAAGGGATGAGTTCATTGGGAAAGAAGGTGTTTTTCTTGATGCAAACGAAAACCCGTACGGCAAACTCAACAGGTACCCTGATCCACATCAGAGTGAGCTGAAGAGCGCTGTCTCAAAACTCAAAGGAATAGCTGAGGAAAATATTTTTATCGGCAATGGCAGCGATGAGATAATAGACCTGTGCTACAGAATCTTCTGTAACCCGGGAACTGATA
This sequence comes from Bacteroidales bacterium, assembly GCA_032127795.1. GTDB lineage: Bacteria > Bacteroidota > Bacteroidia > Bacteroidales > VadinHA17 > SR-FBR-E99. The sequence continues at coordinate 10,385 of JAQBHM010000250.1, forward strand.
AAGCCCTTATATTCTCTCCCTCATACGGCATGTATGAAGTGTCTGCAGCCATCAATGATGTTAAGACAATCAAAGTGCCTCTGAACATGAACTTTCAGATTGACATGGAAGCCCTTGTTCCCCTCCTGAGCGACGAATACCTCAAGCTGATCTTCATATGTACTCCCAATAATCCTACGGGAAACTGCATTAACAATACTGATATAGAATCTGTCCTTTCACACTTTAAAGGCATCGTAATATTAGATGAAGCCTATAGTGATTTTAATGACCAACCCTCATTTATAAACATTATTGGCAGCTATTCTAATCTTATTGTAATTCAAACATTCAGTAAAGCCCTGGGGCTCGCGGCAGCCAGAATAGGCATGGCTTTCGCTAATGAAGAAATCATCAGCTTTCTCAATAAGATAAAACCACCTTATAATGTCAGTCTCCTTAACCAGAGAGCTGCATTGAAAAGATTGACCTCCATATCTGAGACAGAGTATCAGGTAAAGAGAATAAAAAAAGAACGTGAAAGGCTCTCTTTTGACCTTCAACAACTTGGAATTGTCAAAAAGATATATCCTTCAGATGCCAATTTCCTGCTGGTAAAGGTGACCGACGCAACTTACATCTATAACGAGCTGGTTGAGAACAGGTTAATTGTCAGGAACAGGACGGCGATTGTTGAAAACTGTCTGCGGATAACAGTAGGAACAAGGTACGAAAACAGCAGGCTTGTCAAAGCATTAAAAAAAATTACAATATGAAGAAAGTACTTTTTATTGACAGAGATGGAACTATAATTACTGAGCCGGCAGATGAACAGGTTGACAGTTTTGAGAAACTCGAATTTATTCCGGGGGTTATATCAGCACTGTCAAAAATATGCCATGAGCTTGATTATGAGCTGGTGATGGTGACAAATCAGGATGGCCTTGGCACCGTTGCATTCCCGGAAGAGGCTTTCCGGCCGGTTCACAATAAAATGATGCAGATATTGCAGGGGGAAGGTATATCATTCTCCGAGGTATTTATTGATAATACACTTGAATGTGAGAATGCTCCAACACGAAAACCCGGAACGGCCATGCTGGTGAGATACCTCTCCGATGGTGTTGATCTGTCACACTCCTTTGTAATCGGTGACAGACTTACGGATATCGGGCTGGCAAAAAATCTTGGTTGCCAGGCTGTTTATTTCAGTAAAGAACAGTCAGCTGATGCCCTTTTCAACACCACAAACTGGAATGAAATTTATAACTACCTGCATGCCATTCCCCGAAAATCAAGGGTTGTAAGAGTCACATCAGAGACATCAGTAACAGTTGAACTCAACCTTGACGGAACAGGAGAGAACAGGATATCTACCGGATTAGGATTCTTCAATCACATGCTTGAACAAGTAGCAAGACATGGCCAGATAGATCTTTCAATAAATGTTTCAGGAGACCTGGATGTTGATGAACATCATACAGTGGAAGATGCCGCTCTTTGTCTTGGCGAAGCCCTCAGGAAAGCCCTGGGAGGAAAGAAGGGAATTGAGAGATATGGTTTTATGTTGCCGATGGATGACTCACTTGCGCAGGTAGCTATTGACCTTGGAGGAAGAGCCGGGCTTGTATGGAATGTGCAGTTCATCCGTGAAAAGATCGGGGAAATGCCCACAGAGTTGTTTTACCATTTTTTTAAGTCATTCAGTGACAGTGCTATGTGTAATCTTAATATTAAAGCTGAAGGCGTGAATGAACATCATATGGCGGAGGCTCTCTTTAAAGCTTTTGCCAGAGCGCTAAGAACGGCAGTGAGACAAACAGGCAGTGGGACCCTGCCATCAACGAAAGGCATATTATGATCGCTATCCTGAAATATAACGCCGGCAATATTAAATCGGTGCAGAATGCACTTCACCGTCTTGGCTATGATTCCAAACTAACCGATGACAAAGAGGAGCTGGCAGCGGCACACAAAATCATTATTCCCGGTGTGGGCGAGGCTGGATCTGCAATGAAATATCTGAAAGACAGAGGTTTGGATAAGATCATTCCTTCGATGAGACAACCGGTGCTGGGGATCTGCCTCGGACTGCAACTCATGTGTCGCTACTCTGATGAGGGAGACACACAATGCATGGGTATTTTTGATGCGGTAATTAAAAGATTCCCGGCATCAGGGAAGGTGCCTCATATGGGATGGAATAATTTTACATCATTGAATGGACCCCTGTTCAGGAGTATTAAACCGGAGGATAATGTCTTTTACGTACACAGTTATTATGCTGAGATATCTGAATCTACAACGGCCGTCTGTGATTATTTAGTGCCCTTCAGCGCTGCAATGCAAAAAGATAATTTCTATGCCACCCAGTTTCATCCGGAGAAATCGGCTGAGACCGGGGCGCAGGTACTTAAAAACTTTATGGAACTATGAAAATAATTGTAGCACTTGATATCCTTGACGGTAAATGTGTCCGACTGACACGGGGTGATTATTCAACAAAAAAGATCTATAATGAGAACCCACTTGAAATGGCACGACAGATTGAAGATCATGGCCTTGAATACATTCATCTTGTTGACCTTGACGGAGCCAGAAAAAGACATGTGGTCAATCACCGTATACTTGAGGAATTAGCTGGCAAGACATCTTTGAACATTGATTTCGGAGGAGGTATAGGGTCGTATGATGACTTGAAAATCGCTTTTGAATGTGGCGCCAAACAGGTTACATGTGGTACCATAGCATTCTCAGACCCGCCACTCTTTCTTGAATGGATGACCGAAATGGGGCCTGACAAGATAATCCTGGGAGCTGATTGTAAAGGTCGTAAAATGTCAACTGAGGGTTGGATAAAGGACTCTGAAACGGATGTCATCAGTTATATACGCAATTATCAGTCCCAGGGTGTAAAAAACATAATATGCACTGATATTGATAGAGACGGCATGCTCCAGGGACCCTCAACTGAACTCTACAAAGAGATTTTGAATTTACCGGGCCTTAATCTTATCGCCAGCGGTGGCGTTTCATCAATTAAAGATATAGAAATACTGAGGGAGACAGGGTGCGCAGGCGTTATAGCAGGCAAAGCCGTCTATGAGGGAAAGTTGACATTAACCCAATTAAGCAGGCTATGTTAAAAAAAAGGATCATACCATGTCTTGATATTAAAGACGGGCGCACCGTGAAAGGTGTTAATTTCATTGATATACGTGATGCAGGAGACCCTGTGGAGCTCGCAAAGAGATATGCAAAAGAGGGGGCTGATGAGCTGGCATTCCTGGATATTACCGCTACTGTTGAAAAACGCCGTACCCTGTCAGCGCTTGTAGAAAAAATAGCTGCTGAGATAAATATACCTTTCACTGCAGGTGGCGGCGTTAATGATATTGAAGATGTGGCAATGCTGCTGAATGCAGGCGCTGATAAGGTGACTATCAACTCATCAGCAGTACGATCTCCGGACTTCATCTCAGAAGTCGCCCGACGTTTCGGCAGCCAGTGTGTTGTGGTAGCTATAGACACCAAACTTGTAAATGATGATTGGCTGGTTTATCTTGATGGTGGCCGGACACAAACACAACTCAGAACCGTAGAATGGGCTCTCAGGGCAGAACAAATGGGCGCCGGAGAAATACTGCTGACATCCATGAACGGCGATGGCACAAGGAGGGGATTTTCACTTGAGATAACAGCTATTGTAAGTGATTTGTTAAATATCCCCGTGATTGCCTCAGGAGGTGCAGGAAGTATGGAACATTTCAGAGAGCTCTTTTCCCGGACAACATGCAGTGCTGCCCTGGCTGCAAGCATATTCCATTTCGGAGAAATATCCGTCAATAACCTTAAGAAGTATTTGTCAATTAACAATATAGAAGTGAGATGCTAAAAATGAATTTTGAGAAAGGAAACGGCCTTATTCCGGCCGTAATACAGGATAATGATACATTGAAGGTATTGATGATCGGATACATGAATGAAGAGGCTCTTGATAAGACCTTCCGAGAGGGAAAGGTGACATTCTTCAGCAGAAGCAAAAACCGTCTGTGGACCAAGGGTGAGACATCAGGTAACTTCCTTCAAGTATGTAATATACTTGGCGATTGCGATGATGACGCCATACTTATAAAGGTGATTCCGGCAGGCCCTGTTTGTCATACCGGTTCTGCCTCTTGCTTTAACGATATTACAGCCAAGGGATTTGTCTATAAACTGCAACAAATTGTAAATCAAAGAATCATTGATGATGCCGGAGGCTCATATACAAACAGCCTGTTTAAAAAAGGAATTAATAAAATAGCGCAGAAAGTTGGAGAGGAGGCCGTTGAACTGGTGATTGAGGCAAAAGACGATAATATTGAACTCTTTAAGAATGAGGCTGCAGATTTACTCTATCACTTCCTTATATTGTTGAGAGCTAAAAATATTTCACTGGAAGTGGTGGAAGAGCTTTTGCAGGAAAGACATCAGGCATCCGCCGGCAATAATATTATTTGATCTTTTTTAAAAACCCTGCAAATAATAATCTTTCTGTTTGCGCCTTTTAGTTAAATAATGATACTTTTGTGACCTGATTAACTACAAAATGAATATTAGACACAGATATTCCCACTTTAATTATTTTTTTCCCTTTTGCATTGAGTTGAGGGGATGATTGTGTAAAAAATAGAAGATATAAATATGCAAGGGTCCCGTAATCGGGGCCCTTTTTTATATTACAGGAAATGAAAATAGCTATACAGGGAGAAAAAGGAAGTTTCCACGAAGTTGCTGCTCAGCAATCTTTCAGCCCCGGCACCATTGAGATAGTGCCATGTTCAACTTTTGATATTACAATTAATTCCGTGAAGGACGGAAAGGCAGACTTTGCTGTTATGGCCGTAGAAAATGCACGTTCAGGAAGTATCCTTTACAATTATACCCTGATCAGGGAGTCAGGGTTAAAGATACTGGGAGAACATAACCTGAGGGTAAAACAGAATCTTATAGCCCTTCCGGGCCAGGGAATAGAAGATATCACGGAAATAAGATCTCATCCCATTGCCCTTGCACAATGCATGGAATTTCTTAACCAATATCCGGGCATAACCCTTATTGAGAGTGAAGACACGGCAGGAAGCGCCAGGATGATAAGTGAGAACCGGATGGAAGGTGTAGGGGCCATAGGCTCTGCCAGTGCAGCAAAGATTTATAACCTGAACATTCTGTCTGAGGGCATTGAAACATATAAAAAGAATTATACCCGGTTCCTTACAGTCGGGAGCAGTGACAACGCTGAGCACAATGGCAACAAGGCTTCCATATGTTTTTCCACCGGCCATCAGCCGGGTTCCCTTGCAGCAGTGCTCGTATCCCTGGCATCGATGGAGATAAACCTTTCCAAGATACAATCCGTTCCACGTCTTAACGGCAACTGGGAGTATATGTTTTATCTTGATCTGGAGTTGCCGGAATCTTCTGATATTAAGATGATTGTAGAGACCCTGGAGAAGCTGACAGGGAACCTGGAGGTGCTGGGTGTCTATAATAAAGACAATATGCTTTATGAAAGTTAAGCCGGTAAAAATAATTGTGTCTTATTATTCTTTTATTTGAATATTATATTAGTTTTGCAAGCATGAAAACAAGGACGTTATATGTCTGGCGCTGGTGCAGCTTTCTTAATGATGCTGTGAATCACGCTATTATATAACTCTTATAAGATATTTGTTATTAAGGCACGCCATTCACGGCGTGCCTTTTTTGTTTATTAACCTTAATCAAAAAGTTATGGAAACGATTACCAAAATTCTATTAAGCGAAAATGAAATGCCGCGTCAGTGGTACAATATTATTGCAGACATGCCCAACAGACCTATGCCTCCACTGAATCCTGCCACCGGTAAGCCGGTGGGCCCTGATGATCTGTCGGTCATTTTCCCGATGGAGCTGATAAAACAGGAAGTATCAACAGAGAGATACATTGATATTCCTGATGAGGTCCTCGATCTTTACAGGACCTTTCGTCCTTCTCCCCTTTTCCGGGCACATAACCTTGAAAAGGCCCTGGGCACAAAGAGCAGGATATATTACAAATATGAGGGTGGCAATTATTCAGGTTCTCATAAGGCTAATACGGCCATCCCACAGGCTTACTACAACAAAATGGAGGGCGTAAGGAGGATAACGACAGAGACAGGGGCCGGTCAATGGGGAAGCGCAATGAGTTTCGCGTGCAACCACTTTGGACTTGAACTGCTTGTATTCATGGTAAAAGTCAGTTACAATCAAAAACCCGGGCGTAAGCTCCTGATGAACACATACGGTGCCAGAGTCGTCCCATCGCCAAGCACAATGACCGCTGCCGGAAGGAAGGTCCTTGAACTTGATCCGGATTCACCGGGAAGCCTGGGGATAGCAATTTCCGAAGCGATGGAAATCGCTGCACAGGACCCCTATACAAAATATTCTCTGGGCAGTGTGCTTAACCATGTCATTCTGCATCAGACCATTATCGGGCAGGAAGCTTTGCTACAGATGGCAAAGGCTGACGATTACCCGGATGTTGTGATCGGGTGCTTCGGCGGAGGATCAAATTTCTCCGGAATTGCATTCCCCTTCCTCCGCGAAAACCTGAAGAACGGAAAGAATACCAGGCTGGTAGCTGTTGAACCCTCCTCCTGCCCCAAGTTGACCAAAGGAAAATTCACGTACGACTTCGGTGATCAGTCAGGCATGACCCCCCTTCTCCCCATGTACACGCTGGGGCATAATTTTATCCCTGACAAGATCCATGCTGGTGGTCTGAGGTACCACGGTGCAGGCATCCTCGTCAGTCAGTTACGAAAGGACGGATTCATCGAAGCAAAAGCCAAGCAGCAGCGCGAATGCTTCGAAGGAGCTATCCTCTTCGCAAAAGCGGAAGGTATCCTTCCTGCACCTGAGTCGTCATATGCCATCGCCGGTGCTCTTGATGAAGCACGGAGAGCGGATATTGAAGGAGTGTCGAAGGCGATTCTTTTCAATCTCAGCGGCCACGGTCATTTTGACATCTCCGCCTATGAGAAGTTTTTCGAGGGCAATCTGCCAGATCATGAAACCACAACGGAGGAGATAGAAAAGTCTCTTTCAGAGATGAACCTCCCCGTTTTCTGAACAGGGTAGTCAATGATTACAGAAGAGGCTGTCTCAAAAGTTACCTCCTCCCCCTGACGCTTTCGGTCAGGGTACTCCTCCTTATCAAGGAGGAGAAAGTTAAAATATTTAAAATCAGACATTTCCCCTCCTTTTCAAGGAGGGGTGTCCGCCAGCTGGCGGA